>NZ_JAYGIL010000005.1:0-287016 GCF_034931025.1 Arcicella gelida
TTTCTTAGCAGTAACAAAATACAGAAAAACCCCGAAAATTGCCAGTATTGACACTTCTTCGGGGTTATTTTATTGGCAATGTGTTGATTATTAAATATTTACAAGATTAAAGGGAAGCCAATCTGATTAGTCATAAAAAAAGCAAATGGGAATTTTTCCATTCGCTTTTTTTATGACTTCAATCTTGGATTAATATTCCCAAAGATTATGCTCCATTTCCATCAATTTATACTCTAATTGTTGAGATTGAATCAAACCTTGCTTTTCTCCACCATAAAATTCATCTAAACTTTTATCTTCTGGGTTACCTTTCTTTGTAAGTCTGGCATGGAATAGTCTTAAATCGAATGCATCTGCCATATTTTTATGCTGAGCTTCGTTCTGTGAATTATACCAAATACAATTTGGGTTACTTCTGAATAACTTGTCTAAATCTTTATATTTGAATGAAGCAACAGTCTTATCAAAACCTGCGGCTGTTTTGTTAGCAGGTATAATGATTGTAATAGACTGAATATCATAATACAAACGAGAACGTTGTTTATCAAAAATAGCATCTTCTCTGATTTCAATGATAGAAAGCTCTTTTGCAAAGTATAAATCTCCTGTACCACTTGTATTTTTAGCAGTTGAAGAAGCTTGAGCCGCATTACCTGTAGCAGGTTTAGTATCACCCCAACCATCGTCAGTACCAGCCGCTGCAGCACCTTCTGCTCCAAAACCTGCTGCTTTTTCAGCATCAGAAAGGGCGTTGTCACCAATAGAGTTTTCTACAATAAGGTTTTTTAAAAAATCTTCTTTAGAGATTTTAGTCTTTAAAGAATCGTTTCTGTAAGGCTGTAAAACCCCACTTTGAACCCATTCCATTAAATATTTAGTAATCTCGTTTCCTTTAGAGAAAAAAGGTTGATTTTGTTTTTCATTCAAATCCATTCTTCTCCACAAACGCATCTTCCACATGATGTTGGAATCGTCTATCGGACGAACAGAATCTGGGTTTTTACCTCTATTGTCTCTTTCTTGTGCTGTTGCCAACGAACAAGATGCTAGACTAAAAACGATTGCTCCGGTAATTTTGATTAAATTTTTCATAATGTTATTATCATTATAAGTTTTACGCTAAGCTTGATTATCAAAATACTTGTAAACTTATAGTTGCCATTTATACAAAATCAAAGATTAGTTTAATGGAATATTTTTTACCATCTGAAAAGGAATAGTTTCTACTGCACCTTTAAAGTTTCTTCGTTGAACTCCTTTAATTTCAATGTAGTAACGGTCACCAGCTTGAGCACTTTGTGCCAAAGAACTAATATTTCCACCTCCTGGTAATGTAACGTCCGCAACTTTCTTTGAACCCCTTGCTAATGCGATGTAAATTTCGGAAACACGATACTGTGCATCTTCAGGGTTGGTTGCTTTGAATGATTCATCTGCGATTGCACGGGCTTCTATACTTCTTAAACCACTTGCACTAGCACCACGTTTTTCATCTAATTCTCCTCCACCTCCAAAAACTTTTACTTCTGGTCTTGGTACTCTTCTTACTCTAAATTTCTCAGTTCCTAATAAGATACCACCATTATTGATATTCAATTCAACTGAAGCGGCACTTGGTACAACTGTGACTTTTCCACCACCTGCTGCAATCACTTCTGCACCATTTGCACTAAAACTTGGTTGCCATAAAGCTCCTAAGCCTGGGCTAACAATACTTAATTTATTAGCACAACCTAAATACAATGGAGGCAAACTTCCTGCTTCAATATTATAAGTTGGTTTTAAAACGAAATATTCACCATTAATTGTTCTTGTCTCAGCTCCATTTGGTCCATTAAATGAAATACTTGCTGAATAAGTTTTCTTTGAAAGTCCACGGCTATCATATTGTCCACCTTGAGCTTTAAACTTAATTTGCCCTTTACCATCTCTAACTGGAACGCCAGCACCATTGAAGCTCATTCTTGGCGTAATTCCACTTGAATAAGCTGCAATAAACATTTCTGCTTCGTAATCCATCCCAGCAACAACTGTATTAGATTTTGCAGAAACCATTGCTAAAATTTTGTCAAACTTAACGTCTTTAATCCCTACTTTTTCTGCTAGTTGACCTAAAACTGTACTTTCGTAACGACGAATTTCAGATTGTTTTTGACTTAGCGTTGCTAAAGCAGCAGGTACTGGTGTTTCAGCAAAGTTCAATTCAGCAAAATCTTTGTTTTTATTATTGGCATCTTTGGCTACGGCTGGATCTTCTTTTCCAGAAAGAGCGAGCGGTTCAAATTTGGTGTTTTTGTCACCATAACTTGCAATTTTAGTAACAAAATTATCAAGCTTCGTTTTTAAGCCATAAGCTAAGCCATCTTTTTTACCACCAATCATTACTTCATATACTTTTTCGGTTTCTTTCATTCCGACATAAGTACCTGTTTCAGGATCTATACCACCACTTTTCTCAATAATCGTATTTTTTAAATCATCTAGCTCTCCAACCATCGCATCCGAAAGTTTACGAACTTCCTGGGCTTGCTTGATGATATCAGCATATTGAGCAGGATTAGGCGAATCGTTTACTTTTGCCTTAATGCCTTCAACAGTTTGATTATTTTTTTGAACAGCAGAGCTGTTTGCTACTTCTAAGCTATTATTTAATAGTACAAATTTTTGTAAAAGTGCATCGCTTACTTGTAAAGCAAGTAGAGCTGTTAGCACCAAATACATCATCCCAATCATCTTCTGACGGGGCGTTTCTTTCATTCCAGCCATTTTCTTATCTACTTATAGGATTTTTGTTTAAGTTTTTTCAATATGCTTGTTATAATTAATTTTAAACTAATCATAACCGATATGTCTTAAATTAGTTTCCTTTCATGGCTGATAACATACTTCCATAAACTGTGTTTAATGAAGATAGGTTAGTAGTCAATTTTGCTAATTCTTGCTTAAACTGCTGAGTATCTTTACTTGCGTCAGCCATGTTTTCCATTGCTACAGTTAAATTACCATAGAAGGCATTCATTGCTTTCAAATGCTTGTTGGTATCTTGTAATTCTAATTCATAAACGGCATTCAAAGCACCCATGTTTTGAGTTACTTTTTGGAATTGAAGGCGATATTCTTTCGCATCTTGTGAAGCGTTTGCCATTTCACCCATCGCAGTCATCGTTACTCCGTAAGCCTTGTTCATTTCTGTCATTGTTCCTGCTGCAATTTTCACATTTTTAGCATAGTCGTTTGTTGCAACAGTTGCTTCAGTAATCGTTCCAATTTTAGAAACTGTTTCGGTTAAAGACTTCATGCCTTTTCCTAAGTTTTCAAAAACATCAGGAGTAATCTTAGCATTCGCTAACATCTCGTCCATTTTAGCAGTTAAGCCAATTCCAGCGTTTGATGTTGTAACACTTCTTTTAGGTAATTCTCCTTGGAAATCTTTTGCTAATTCAGGATATACTTTTTCCCAATCGTAACTTTTTTCAGGTCTTACAGAAAGATATAAAACTCCAAATAATATAAATATAAATGCTTCGGTAAACATTCCTACCATTAGCATTTCATTGGCGTAATTCCAATGTAAGATTTTAAATAAAGCACCAACGATAACTACTGCAGCACCAAAACTGGCGATAACGTTAATAATTCTTTCCATTTGTTTTTGTAATGATTTTGAGTGTAACGATTAATGAGAATGATTTTGATGTTTGGATGGATTATTAAAACGAAGCGAGAGAACGTTGTCGTAGATTACGACTGGATTCCCTCGCTTACGATTCAAAATCGTTTTTTCTTTTACCTGAATTCTTTTCCTGATGAACGTCCTAAATGATTCATCGCACAGCGGAAGCCGATATAAGAACGTTTCTTGTTTTCATACTCATACGAACGAGTACCTGTTTCAAGGTAATAAGCAACGTCTTTCCATGAGCCTCCACGAATTACTTTACGTGGTTCATCTTTATCGTCATTCATTGTATTTAAGTCCCAAGTAATAGCTACTGCATTATCAGCATAAGCATCTAAACACCATTCAGCTACATTTCCAGCCATGTTATATAAACCATAATCGTTTGCATTGAATTGGTTTGCAGGCGCTGTGTAGGCATAACCGTCAGCATCATAATTACCTCTATGAGGTTTGAAGTTTGCTAATAAACATCCTTTTACGTTGGCAACATAAGGATTACCCCAAGGATATTTTGCAGAAGCTTTTCCGCCACGTGCAGCCCATTCCCATTCTGCTTCAGAAGGTAAGCGGAATCTTGGAGAAATGTACATTCCTTCAGATGTTCTGTAGTCATTGTAAGCTTTTGTTCTCCAGTCGCAGAAATATCTTGCTGCAACCCAACTAACACCAACTACTGGATACATATCAAAAGCTGGGCTTGAGAAATAATATTCAGTCATTGGGTCACCATTGTGATAAGTAAAATCTTTACTCCATACTGTAGTATCAGGATAATATTCAGAAAGTACTTTTTCTTCGCCAAGGACAGAGATTGAGTCTGTCAACATTACATCTGTGAATTGGCGATATTCGTTATTAGTGATTTCAGTATCGTCCATATAAAACTGAACAACTGTTACACGTTTGTTGAAGCCAACTGATGTTGCAGCAATATCCTCATCTGCTTGTCCCATCATATATGAGCCAGCAGGAATCAAGACCATACCTAGTGGGGTAGTTTGTTTCCAACCTTTACGACTGGTTGCTGCAATTTCCCCATTGACCATCTTGATATCTTCTTTTTTGCTACTTCTGCTTCGTTTGCTATTCTTGCCTTTAGCAACCTGTTCTCCTCGTTTGCTACTTCTACCTTTGCTACTAGCTGTTTTGCTAGTACCAGAGCTACAGCTATCCAAAAACAAAACAGGAGTAACTACTAAGAGTAGTAAGGATATTTTCCTGAAAATTCCACTGTAATTCATAGTGTCTTAACTTTTTTAATTGATACCCGTAAGTAAAATAAGGTAATGATCTCTAAAATTTTGATAATGGTTTTCTAAATAATCGTGTTTTATATTATTGTAATAAAATTCAATTTTTAATGTTAAATCTTCTTAAAAACGACCTTATTTACTTGGTTAGTATAGTAACCCAAAAACAAAGTTAATATTTTTTTCTGTTGTAAGTACACCAATCGTTTATTTGTGATTTTTGTAAATTACTTCTGTTGGGTTTTATACAAAAAAATTATTGATGTCTGAATCTTGGTGTACGAACTGGGGTCTTTTTCCCACCAAATAATTTTGGTGCAGGTAAGGCATAACTGATCAGTATTTCATGCGATGTAGGAGATTTTGCTGTTTGCCCAACGGTTGTTAAATCAAGTGAATAGCCAAGACGTAAAGAGTTGTCTTTCAGCATGGATAGTCCTGCAATAATGATACCAGCATCGTTTAAACGATAAGAACCTCCGAGCCAATATTTTTCAGTGTAAGTAAAAATGGCACCGCCTTCTAAAGCTGAAGTTACGAAATCGCTTCTCCAAAGTGCTGTTGGAGTAACCTTTACTTCATCATTAAGATAATAATCATAGCTTGCTGTAATATTTAATACTTGCTTGATTCGATAATCGCTATCTCTTGTTACGCCAAAACTATAATTGGGTGTATTGACATGATTAAGACTTACGCCTAATTGATAATCTTGGGCTTTGTATAGAATGCCTAGTGCTAAATCTGCTTTGGTTTCATTGATATTTTTTGAGGCTGCATCTACAATTGGGTCACCTGTTTCGCCTGGTCTAAAGCGTGAGTCAAATGTTTTGGTATGAAATCCACCTTTTACCCCAATTGATAATATTGAACCGTTTCTTAAGCCAATTTGATAAGCGTAAGATAATAACATATTCTGATAGCCACTTCCAGAAGGCGTTTTATCATTTACAAACTGTATTCCTAAGCCACTATGTAACCCGTTCAATGGCATTGAGGCTGTAAATACTTGTGTACCTAATGAGCCTGAACCATCATAAGTAGTTTGATAGGCAGTCCATTGATTGCGATAATGTAATTGAAACCTCATTACACCATCGGTACCTGCCGTTGCTGGATTAATATATAGTGGATTAAACATATATTGACTTAACTGTGCATCTTGTTGTGCAAAAACGGAGCAGTTTGCCAATAGCAGTAGAATTAGAGTAAAATATTGTAAATTCTTTCGCATAGTCTTTCAAAAAAGTACAGATAAGTCAAAATACAGGCTTTAATTCCAAATCTAATAAACATTTGTATAATTTACGCTAAAATTTGTATCTCTCAGATACTCCTAACGCTAATTTATTGATATTTGTTGTAAAAGTCTGATAAAAAAAGAGACCCATGAGTTTTATTACTCACAGGTCTTGAATGATTTATTTTCAATAACCTTTAAAGGCTATTGGCTTTTTTGATATAAAGTTCCAAAGCACCAGTCATTGACGGAGCATTTGGAAGTGGAGCTTGAATATCTAAAATTAAACCAGCTTCAGTTACTGCCTTTGCTGTTGTAGGGCCGAAGGCTGCAATTCTCGTTTTATTTTGTTTAAATTCAGGGAAATTATGATACAAAGATTTAATGCCTGAAGGGCTAAAAAATGCGATGACATCATAAAAAACACTTTCTAAATCAGATAAATCAGAAGAAACTGTTTCATACATTACTGCTTCAGTAAGATGTAAATCGTTTGTTCCCATAAATTCAGGAATATCGCTACGGCGTTTGTCTGAACAAGGGAATAAAAACTTTTCAGTTTTGTGTTTTTTGATTAACTCAAGTAATTCTGCAGCAGTTTTTGTTCCTGTAAATATTTTACGTTTACGTATTACGATATATTTCTGCAAATAATTTGAAGTTTGTTCTGTAATACAGAAATACTTCATATCGGCTGGTACTTCGATACGTGCTTCTTTACAAATACGAAAAAAATGATCTACGGCATTACGGCTAGTAAAAATAATGGCTGTATGCTCAAGAATGTTGATTTTTTGCTTCCGGAAGTCCTTAAAAGCAACGCCTTGAATTTCGATAAATGGGCGAAAATCAACCTTGATATTGTATCTTCTCTCCAACTCAAAATATGGTGATTTCTCGTCGGTTGGGCGTGCTTGCGTAACTAAAATACTGGTTACTTTGGTTAATCTGTCTGGATGTGCGGTTAATGTTATTTCGCTCATGCTCAATGCAGTTAAACTTGATTGGATTATTGTTTGGGCTAATGATGTTCTTTTTTAGAACATTTTTTTGTTGAATTATCACATTATTTAGAGTGCAAAACGGATGCCAACAATAAGTGGGATTAATTCAACGATGCAAAGGTACGAAAATAAATATAGATTTTTTAATGAGGTCATCTTATTTATCGTAAAGTATAAGAGTGCCAACCGTCCAATAAAGAATATTGAAACGGGCAAGAACAAATACTTTTCTGCATTTTTTGTGATTTCTGGGATAGATATTGTACTGTATGTCAGTACAATTAATACAATCAGGAAAAAAATACTTGAAGCCTGAATAATTTTAAAAAAGTGAATATTTATAATTTTATCAAGTCTGTAAAGATTGGAAAGAATCATCAACGAAACATATTTGAAAATATATGCTCCGAATATAATAGAGGTTATTACCAAGAAATTACTAAATAATACACCAAGTGTTTCACCTTCTTGAAGAATGGTACTTGTCGAGAACAAATCGTTTTTCTCAATAATGATTAACATAAAAATAAAACCAATCGTAAAGCTGAGGTTTATTACAAACAATAAATTCCCTAAATCAAAAGGCTTGTTTACGACAAATGTATCATCTCGAAGACTTATCGTTAATAAGTCTTTCGGGTTAAAAAAACGTTCAAAAGATTTTGGTTGATAGTTATACAGAAAAGCGTAAGCACATACTAATAAAAAAATACCAATCACAAAAAAATTCTGGAAAGAAGAAATTTCTCTAGGAATAATTGTCAATAAAGATTCTGATAATTCAATTACTGCTTGACTTGTTGATTTCGGGTTGCCTACATACAACATTAATTCATCGACATTGGTATTGGTACCATAAATCGTAATGAATAATTTCGTTTTTTTATAAACTTTTTGAAGACTATCAACATCTAATACAAGCCACTGATTTACTGGTAGTTTTTGTTGTAAAGAAGCATTGATAAATAGATAATTTTCTTTGGATGAGTAATAGAGTATTTTGTAAGTCTTGTAGTTTTCAATATCACAAAATAAGCTGAACGAATTATAATCTTTATGAAGTTCACGAACATAAGGTACATAAGCCTTGTAGGGTTCGTCAAATACTTGCCAGTCGTCATGATAGTCATGAACTAAATAAAAGCTATTACTTGGGCCAACGGTGCCTTTAGCATAGCTATTATTAGGGAATGACAGAAGACTAGCGATAATCAAAAAAACTAGCGACTGGAAAAAGGAGTACTGTTTGTCTAAACACAAAATCCTGCATGATTTAGTAAATCGTACAGGATTTTGCAATTGAATATATTTCTGGTAAAAGTTCAAGTCTTGATAGTTTTCTGCAAAATTAGAAAAAAACTATCAATATTCATTGAAACCATTTACTACAATCCTAATGCTTTCAACATTGTAGCACCAATATCAGCAGGAGAATGTACTACGTGAATTCCACAAGCTTCCATGATTGCCATTTTAGCAGCAGCAGTATCGTCTGCACCACCGATGATAGCACCAGCATGACCCATTCTACGACCTTTCGGTGCAGTTTGTCCAGCGATAAAACCTACAACAGGTTTTCTGTTACCATCAGCTTTGATCCACTGTGCAGCTTCTGCTTCCATACCACCACCAATTTCACCAATCATTACGATACCCTCAGTTTCAGGGTCGTTCATTAATAATTCTACAGCTTCTTTAGTAGTTGTACCGATGATTGGGTCACCACCAATACCAATTGCAGTTGTTTGTCCTAAACCTGCTTTTGTCAATTGGTCAACAGCTTCGTAAGTTAAAGTTCCTGATTTTGATACGATACCAATTTTACCTTTAGTGAAAATAAAACCAGGCATAATTCCTACTTTACATTCACCAGCTGTCATTACTCCTGGACAGTTTGGTCCGATTAAACGACAATCTTTATTCTGAATGTATTCCTTAGCATAAATCATGTCTTTAGTTGGAATACCTTCTGTAATACAAATAATTACTTTGATACCAGCATCAGCAGATTCCATGATAGCATCAGCAGCGAATGCAGGCGGTACAAAGATGATTGAAGTATCAGCACCTGCTTTTTCTACAGCTTCAGCAACTGTATTAAATACTGGACGGTCAAGATGGGTTGAACCACCTTTTCCTGGTGTTACACCACCAACTACGTTAGTACCATATTCGATCATTTGCTGAGCGTGGAATGAACCTTCAGACCCAGTAAAGCCTTGTACGATTATTTTTGAGTTTTTGTTAACAAGTACACTCATTTCAGATAAATATTTGGTTTGTAAAAATCAGTTTTTTTGTGAAATTACTGTATTTAACCTTAACAGAGATTATAATTATACAGTGCCTACGTAAATTTATTGTAAAGGTATAGTTTGCAAGGCAAAGGACAAAAAGGAATTTGGATATTGAGTGATATACTTATTTTGAATTGTATTTAATTGATTGATTAATAGCTGTTTAAGGGTATTTCTATTTCTGGAAATATAGTATAGCTTAACATTTTTCGATAATTTAATTGCCTAATTCTATGTTAAGATTAATTTGATAGAAATTTACTGATGAATTACTCAGAAGTTTGGAATATTATTTTTGAGAAAAGATAGGAGGGAAGGCGCTACTTCTCTAAGAATAAACAATTGAAGTGTTTTAAAATGATAGGCAAAAAAAAGCAAATTCAGGTTCATCGCTGGATTTGCTTTTTGTAATCTAATTTTAACAATATACTTAAAGTGTTCTTTTCTTTCCTTTTGAATCGATTACTTCCATTGATTTTACATCTGGACTAACCAGTATACTTCTTGAAGATTGTGATAAAAACGAACTTCCATAAGTTACCTCCACTCTTCTCGTTTTGCCGTTTTTAAGTGTTTCTACAACAACCATATCGGTATTTTTCAATGGTTTGCTTTGTAAAATACTGTTTCTTAATTTGAAGGTTTTCAGTGAGCCACGGTTTTGTGTTGCCATCATCAAAGCTTTTCCTTGTGGATTATTTACTCTTACCAAGCCTTTTGCATCGCCTAAAACAATAAAAGCACTTTCAGGTAAAGTTGTAGGTTTGAAGTCGCCTTTACCATTTCCTTTTAACAATAACCCGTTGAAAGCATCATATCTTCCTACTGAAACTTCTGCCCCAAAATCGTTTCCAACCATCAGTACATCAAGGTTTCCGTCGTTATCAAAGTCTTCGGTTAGCATACCCAAAACTGGAGCGGTTTGTGCTTCCATTGGTAATGCTTTTACTTTAAAAGTATCATTGCCAAGGTTTTCGATATAACTTGTTTTGAGATAATTGGCTTTTAAAATAATGGCATCTTTCAAATCTTCTTCTGAAAGTACATCTTTTATTCCTGCATTTGCTAGATTATTATAACGAACAAACTTTTTACGCATCGTAATCATTTGTTTATTTAAATCATCTTTTCCGTTGAATGGCACTTCTTTTTTGAGTATTTCACCTTCTTTTGGTTTATAGAAAACCGTAGGAATGGCATCAAAATTACCATCGGTGTTGAAATCTTTACCATAAATACTAACAGGTTCGGTATCACTTGCTCTGAAAAGTGAATTTTTCCCGAAGTTTCCAACGATGTAGTCGATGTCGCCATCATCATCAAAATCACCAGTGGTGATACTGTTCCAGAAACCTACTTGTTTGTCTAAATCTGTAGCCGTTGCTAATTTTTCTAATTTCCCATGATTATTTTTAAGAATCGTGATAGGCATCCACTCGCCAGCAAGCATTAAATCTACCCAACCATCGTTATTATAATCTGTCCAAATAGCATCGCAAACTAAACCAATATTTACTAAGTTGTTAGCTACTTGTGCTGTTACGTCAGTGAATTTAGGTTGTCCAGCTTTTGAGTCATTTCTAAGAATATAACTTGAAACAGGTTTTGGATAACTTGCTACTTCTACTCTTCCTCCGATGAATAAATCTAAGTCGCCATCTTTATCATAATCGGCAGCTTTTACGCATGAACCACTTTTTAAGAATGCTGGAATTGCTTGATTTTTTTGTGTGAAATGCCCTTTTCCATCATTTTCATAAAATCTGTCTTGATAAACGGGAGTACCATTTGGATACTCGTAACCTCCGCTGACGATGTACAAATCAAGGTCATTGTCTGAATCTGCATCAAAAAGTAAGACGCCCATGTCTTCAGACGGTTTCGTTAGATTCGTCTCATTGGCAATTAAATCAGCTTGTGTGAATTTTCCAGCTTGATTTTGAAGTAAAAAAGTGCCTTTTTGGTCACTTGGCCCACCAATGAAAATATCTTCAAGTCCGTCTCCATTTACATCTCCAACAGAAATGGCTGGTCCAAACTGAGAAAATTTATGAGGCATTAATTTTTGAATATTAAAATCGATAGCATCTTTTTCTGTATGCGTAAAATTGATATTCAATGAATCGCTAATGTCTTCGAAAAGAGTAGGATTACTTGATTTTTTCTCAAGATTTACAACCGCATCTTTTTCATAAATATTCAACACTTGATTTGATTTGACATTTTTGAGTACTTGTACTTTGCCACTTTGCCAAATGATTTTTACTTCATCAACAATATGATTTTTACCTAAACCAAAATGCACGATATTCTCAATTGTTGAAAGATAACCACGGTAAGGCGAATTTTCATAAACTTGCGTCTGTCCATTTTGGTACTTGATTTCAACAAAAGCACCTAAGCCACCGATGTTTTTATCTGCACCATTTAGTTTTAATCGAAGATAATTACTTTCATCTGGTTTGGTTTCAATCAAATTGTTACGATAAACCGAAGCAGAATCGTTGATATTATTTGTAACATAATCTAAATCGCCGTCGTTATCCAAATCTCCATAAGCTGCGCCATTCGAGAAGCTCGGTTTGTTCAATCCCCATGACATTGATACGTCTTCAAAATTGAAATTACCTTTATTTCGGAAAGCATAATCGGTAATTTTTACTGAAGGAATAGAATCAAGTAACATCAATTTCGTCATCATATTACCCATTTCAGCACGATAAATCATGAAATCTTGATCTGTAATATCTCTTGGAAATCCGTTGGTAATAATAATATCTCTCAGTCCGTCATTATCAAAATCAGTTGCCATAGGTGTCCAACTCCAGTCTGTTTCAGCGACACCAGCCAATAAACCAATTTCACTAAAAACAGGTTTGCCCGTTTTAGGATTTACTCCTTGGTTCATTTGTAAAGTATTTCGTGCATATTGGTAGTCGTAACCAAACTTTTCATTGTTTTGATAAGTCAAGTAATTGTTGGGAGGCAGCATCATTTTCTTACGATAATTATCTGCGGGCATCATATCCACAGCCAAAATATCTACCAGACCATCGTTATTAAGGTCGGCAACATCATTTCCCATTGCCGAATATGAGGTATGTTTGAAATAGTCGTGAGCTTGGTCGTTAAAAGCACCATTATGATTATTGATGTAGAGTAAATCATTTGTCAAATAATCATTCGTTACATAAACATCTTTCCAGCCATCACGATTAATGTCCGTAATGTTTAGTCCCAAACCGTATCCTTCAATCAAAATTCCAGCTTGTTTTGAAATATCTGTAAAAACGGCATGATGGAGTTTTTCATCCCAATCATTACGAAATAGTTTATCCGTTCTTTTTGATGAACCATCCACAATTTTTTCATGATATTTATTTGGGAAACGGATGTCTTCCATTTCATTAATCAACACATATAAATCTAAATCGCCATCATTATCATAATCAAAAAAAGCAGCGTTAGTGGTATGAGAGTTATCGTCAATACCATACTCTTTTGCCATTTCCTTGAAAGTAGGAACGCCATCTTTACCTACTCCTTGGTTTACATAAAGCATATTGGCTCTTTCTGAAGCAACATCTTTTACAGTTGCACACACATAAATATCTAATAATTTATCATTATTAATATCAACTAAGGCAACACCCGAACACCATTTGCCGTCACCGGCAACTTTTGATTTATCGGTTACGTCCTCAAACTTTAGTTTGTTGGCTTCATCTACTCCTTTATTGAGGTACAATTTATTGGCAACTTGGTTACCTGTGAAGTAAATGTCTGTAAGGTTATCATTGTTGAAATCGCCTAAAGCAACACCGCCACCATTATAAACGTATTCAAACTCAAGTACATTCATGGTGTCATTTTCTGTAATCCTGTTAGAAAATGTAATACCTGTGTCTTCTGCGGATAATTGAGTAAAGAGAGTACTCTCTTTTTTACAAGAGGAAAGAGAGAAGATTATAAAGAATAATAGCAGTAATTTTTGATTCATAAAATTGGGTCTTTTTTTGGAATATAAAATTAACAAGATTTTATATGAATACTATTCGTGAATGACCTAATTTGAAGAATATGAACGTATATTTTTAATAATTTATATTTGAATAGTAAAATTTGATTTGAAATAGAGTATTTACAGCATTAAATACAAAAAAGCTCGAAGAAATCTCCGAGCTTTTTTTATAAAAACATTATTAACGAATTATAAAGTACGTTTCAACTCCTTCATTTCGTAACATTCGATGATGTCACCCACTTCAAGGTCATTGAAGTTTTTGATAGAAAGTCCACATTCGTATCCGAATTTAACTTCAGCTACATCGTCTTTGAAACGTTTCAATGCAGAAATTTCGCCTTCATGAATCACGACGAAGTCACGAATTACACGGATTTTATGAGCACGTTTCACTGTACCGTCTAATACATAAGAACCTGCAACAGTACCTACTTTAGAGATTTTGAATACATCACGTACTTCAATATTAGCAGTAACTACTTCTTCAAATTTCGGTGCTAATAAACCTTCCATCGCATCTCTTACATCATCAATTGCTTGGTAGATGATAGAGTATGTACGAATTTCGATTTGTTCGTTTTCTGCCAAACGACGAGCGTTTACACTTGGACGAACTTGGAAGGCTACAATTACTGCATCTGAAGCAGAAGCCAACAATACGTCTGATTCTGAAACCTGACCAACACCTTTGTGAATGATACGAACTTGTACTTCTTCGGTTGAAAGTTTCAATAATGAATCTGACAATGCTTCTACTGAACCATCCACGTCACCTTTTACAATTACGTTCAATTCTTTAAATGTACCGATTGCTTTACGACGACCGATTTCATCTAAAGTAATATGTTTACGAGTACGTAATGATTGTTCACGAATGATTTGTTCACGTTTGTTAGCAATTTCACGTGCATCACGTTCATTTTCCATTACGCTTAATTTATCACCCGCAGCAGGCGCACCGCCCAATCCTAATACTTGTACAGGAATTGATGGACCAGCTTCTTTTAATTTATTTCCACGGTAATCGAACATGGCTTTTACACGACCATAGTGCGCACCAGCAAGCATCATATCTCCAACTTTCAACGTTCCTGCTTGAACCATGATATTGGCAACATAACCACGACCTTTATCTAACGAAGCTTCGATAACAGCACCTACAGCACGTTTATTAGCATTGGCTTTCAATTCTAATAATTCAGCTTCTAATAATACTTTCTCTAATAATTCATTGATACCCATCCCTGATTTAGAAGAAATTTCTTGAGTTTGGTATTTACCACCCCATTCTTCAACAAGCATGTTTTTAATTGATAATTGCTCACGGATTTTTTCTGTGTTAGCACCTGGCTTATCTACTTTCGAGAAAGCAAAAACGATAGGTACTCCAGCAACCATTGCGTGGTTGATAGCTTCCTCAGTTTGTGGCATCACGGCATCATCCGCTGCAATTACGATAATAGCAACGTCAGTTAACTTAGCACCACGAGCACGCATCGCTGTAAAGGCTTCGTGACCAGGAGTATCTAGGAATGTAATTCTACGACCATCGTCATGTTTTACTGAGTATGCACCAATGTGCTGAGTAATACCACCAGCTTCACCAGCAGCAACTTTTGCACGACGGATATAATCAAGTAAAGAGGTTTTACCGTGGTCAACGTGACCCATGATGGTTACGATTGGCGCTCTCGGTAATAAATCTTCTGGAGCATCTTCTTCTTCTACAATAGCAGATTCAATTTCTTCTTCTGCTGATACGAATTGTACTTCAAAGCCAAATTCTTCAGTAATTAAAGCGATAACATCTGCTTCAAGACGTTGGTTGATTGAAACGAACATTCCTAAACTCATACAAGTAGAAATGATTTCATTTACAGAAACATCCATTAAAGAAGCTAATTCACTTGCTGAGATAAACTCAGTTACTTTCAAGATTTTTGCTTCTTCGTCTTCTGCTAATTGACGTTGTTCGTTTCTTTCAGCACGGAACTTACGTTTAACACGACGTTCTTTTGCACCAAAGTTCGACTTGTTGGTTTGTCCTTGCAGACGAGCCATCGTAGCCTTGATTTGGTCTTGAATTTGTTTTTCAGAAACTTCACCTTTAGGTTGTGGTTTTACGCCACCGCCAGCATTATTGTTGTTATTGTTATTTCCTGCTGGTTTTTTCTTAAAGTTGTTATTACTGTTATTATTGTTTTGATTGTTGTTGTTACCTTGATTATTGTTCGAGGTATTATTATTGTTACCAGCATTACCACCAGTATTGGCAGGTTTTCTAGCGTTAGGATCATTCGTAGTAGGAGTGCCAGGTACGCCGTCTTTTTTCGGACGAGGAGCTCCTCTTTCATTGCGAATTTCAGCTTCAGTAACTTTAGCTCCGCCCGGTTTATCGATGCGTTTACGCTTTTTCTTATTGTTATTATTATTGTTATTTCTAGAACCACCACGGGCAGGTTCAACAGGTAAAGAAATTTTACCTAAAACCGTCAAACCTTTTAGTTGTTCACCTTTAGCTTCGATTAATTCCACATTTGAGGTATCTTCTGGAATTTCATCATTACGCCCAAGTTTTTGTGCTGGCGCAGGACGTTGTTGCTGTGGTTGTGGTGTAGGGTTTGGTGTTGGAGAACTACTTCCCTGTTGTATTGGACGAGCTTGGTTTTGGTTTGGATTATTATTATTTCCTCCGCCTTGCTGTTTGTTCTGTTGTGGGTTTTGATTCGGATTTCCGCTACCTTGTTGCTTATTATGCTGTGGATTTTGGTTCGGATTTCCGCCACCTTGCGGTCTGTTTTGTTGGTTTGGATTATTATTCCCGCCGCCTTGTTGTGGCTTATTTTGTTGATTTTGGTTATTGTTCACCCCACCTTGTGGTCTATTGTGTTGGTTCTGATTACTCGGCTGTATTGCTGCTTCAGCAATTTTGGTTTCTGCTATTGGTGTTGCTACTGCTTCTATCACTACTGGTTTTTCTAATACTACCACTGGTTCAGGCTTTGTTGCTTCCTCAACCTTTTCAACTTTTGGAATCTCTACTACTCTAACCTCTTCGGTTACCACAGGTATAATCACTGGCTTTACCTCTTCAACTTTAACTTGAATTTCAGGTTTTGGCTCAGGTTTAACAGCTTCAATCTTCACTTCAGGCTCTTCAACTTTTGGCTCTGGCTTAGGTTCAGCTATTACAGGCTTTTGAGGAACTGGATTTCCTTTTGCATCCAATTCTATTTTGCCAAGTACTTTAAATTGTACTTCGGCTCTTCCCAAAATTACTTCTGGTTCTTTCTCAGCTTTTGCTGCTTCGGTTACTTTTGTTTGTTCAGATGTTTCAGCATTCTCTTTTCCACGGAAATAAAGAGGCATGTCATCATCTTGCTTTTTCTTAGGAACAAACTCTTCCTCTGTGAGTTTTGGTGACGCTACAGGTGCTGGGCTAACATCCTTTAATAAGGATTCTGCACCATATTCTTTTGCAACGAGCTTTAACTGCTCAAAATTTAGTTTGGCGTTGGGGTTGTTCTCAACCTTGTGACCTTTGACAGAGAGATATTGAACAATGGTTGAGGTTCCCACGTTAATCTGCTTTGCCACAAGGCTCAAACGCATCATTTTATCTTCTGCCATAATTTCTGTTGATACTTTTCTATAGTAATTTTTAATTTTAAGTAATGAATGATAGAATAGTTTTGATGAGTAAGTGAGAAAAAAACAATGACTATTCTATCATTCTATCACTTACTCATTCTAAATTACTCAAACTCCGAACGTAGAATTGATAATACTTCGTTTACGGTTTCTTCCTCAAGTTCAGTACGACGAATTAATTCATCGCTGTTCAATTTGAGTACTTGTTTCGCCGTATCCAAACCGATTTTGTGTAATTCTGCAATTACCCAATCTTCGATTTCGTCAGAAAATTCAGTTAAGTCAACATCTTCGTCATCAACTTCACTTTCTTTAATATCACGATAAACATCTAATTCGTAGCCAACTAGCTTTCCTGCTAACTTAATGTTTTGTCCGCCTTTACCAATTGCCAAGGATACTTGGTCTGGTTGTAAATACACCGCAATTCTTTTTCTTTCTTTATCAATTTTCATTGAACTTACTTTGGCAGGGCTTAAAGCACGACCTACAAGTAATTCAAGGTTTTCTGTATAATTGATAACGTCAATGTTTTCGTTCTGTAATTCACGCACAATTCCATGAATACGAGAACCCTTCATCCCCACACAAGCACCTACTGGATCGATACGGTCATCATAAGATTCTACCGCTACTTTTGCACGCTCACCTGGTTCACGAACAACTTTACGAATCATGATTTGCCCGTCGTAAATCTCAGGAATTTCTTGTTCGAATAAACGTTCCAAGAAAACAGGAGAAGTACGAGAAAGGATAATTTTTGGCGTACCATTATTCATATCTACTTTATGAATAACTGCTTTTACCGATTCACCTTTTTTGAAACGATCTTTTTGAATCATCTCTGATTTTGGTAAAGTCAATTCATTGCCTTCGCCATCAGTGATAATAAATTCTTTTCCAATAATTTGGTAAACATCTCCCGACACCATTTCTCCAACTAAGTCTTTGTATTTTTCGAAGAGTCCCTCTTTTTCTAAATCTTTAACTTTTTGAATCAATGTTTGACGAGCCGTTTGAACAATTCTACGACCGAAATCTTCTAGTTTGATTAATTCCGCTACTTCTTCGCCAATTTCAAAATCAGGTTCAATTAATTTTGCTTCTGCCAAAGGAATTTTGTCATAATCCCAAATATCTTCTGAATTGTCATCAACAATTTCACGTGTACGCCACATTTCTAAGTCGCCACTTTCAGGGTTGATAATTACATCAAAATTTTCATCCGTACCGTATCTTTTACGAATCATTGTGCGGAATACGTCTTCCAGCACTTTAATCATCGTCGGACGGTCGATATTTTTTTCTTTTGCAAAATCCGCAAACGATGAAATTAACTCTGCACTATTCATCTTTTCATAATTTTATTAATGTGAAAAGAAGCCAGCAAGTAGAATGATGAGGAATAAGATTTACTCTAATTTCAACAATTCAACCGTTCGGCAACTCGACCACTATTTAAACGATATTTGTACTTTTGCTTGTTGTATGCTCGAAAAAGGAATGGTGATTGCCTCTATTGGCTCTACTTTCTTACTTTTTGTTTTTTTAGGTTCTTCTTTGAAAATAATGCTTTCGTCGCTTACTTCTTCTAAAGTTCCTATTTTTTCTATTTTGTCGTTCAATACTAATTTCAAGTTACGACCAATATTTTTGACAAACTGACGCTTAAATGTAAGTGGATGATCGATGCCCGGAGAAGATACTTCTAAATTATAGGCTCCAGCGATTAATTCATTGGTTTCTATAAAATGAGCTAACCTTCTACTAACAGATGCACATTCTTCTATTTTAATGCCTTCGTCGGTATCTAATAGAATCGTAATGTTCTGTCTAGTTTTACCTTCACTTACTTGAACATCTACAATGAATAACCTTCCTTCTTCAAGATAGGGTTCAAGCAGTTCGATTATTTTTTCTTTTGTCATTTCTTTTCTCACGGTTACATCAACCGTGCTACAATCTAGTAAACAAAAAAGAGGGACTATCGACCCCTCTTCCTTTAAATTCTCTGCAAAAGTAATAAAAATTGTCTTAGAAAACAAGTTTCATGATTGGTTTACAGTGTTTTTCGCCATTAATAATGAAATTTTTACTGCAAATCTGCTCTAAAGCTAAATCCGTGTTTTTCGAAAGCTAAACTTTCATAAAAAGCATGTGCTTCAGTCCGTTTTAAATTACTTGAAAGTACTAATTTATAACAGCCCACTTCTTTGCATTTTTCCATAGCGAATATCATCATAGTTTTACCTATTCCTTTTCCTTGATAATTATCAGCAACCACAACATCCTCAACAACCGCTGAAGGAGTGCCAACATGAGCCAGATTATCCATTATTAATAAAGCAAAAGTGCCGATTACCTTGTTTTCTGTTTCAGCTACATACACTTTGTAGTTTGGATAAGTAGCCATTTTTAAGAAAAGCGTATTGGCTTGTTCCAGCGAAAGTACTGCTCCTTTGTCGAGAACCTCGGCATATAGATTTAGGATCTGAGGTAAATCTTCTTTTATCGCTTGTCGAATTTGAATATTCATGGTTTTAAGAAAAAAAATAGTACTTTTGGACAAATTTTAACCTTGATTTTAGCATACAACTAAAATACTTAATTATTTTAAAATGAAGCTCATATTATCATTAAGAAGCTTCGTTCAGGAATAATTTATTTTAAACTAAAATCAACAATCAGAAATCAAAAAAATGTCATACGGTTTATTAAAAGGAAAAAGAGGAATTATTTCTGGAGCATTAGATTCCAATTCTATCGCTTGGAAAGTGGCTCAACGTGCTAAAGAAGAAGGCGCAATTATCACACTTACGAATGCTCCTTTGGCCATGAGAATGGGAGAAATCAACAAATTAGCCGAAGAATGTGAGGCAAAGATTATTCCAGCGGATGCTACTTCTGTAGAAGATTTGGAAAAACTTTACGAAGGTTCGATGGATGCTTTGGGTGGAAAAATTGATTTCGTATTGCATTCAATTGGAATGAGTACGAACATTCGTAAAAACCGTCCTTATGGTGATTTGAACTACGAATGGTTTATGAAATCGTTAGATGTTTCTGCTTTATCATTCCACAAAATGTTGCAAGTTGCGGATAAAATGGATGCTATTTCTGATAATGGTTCAGTTGTAGCCTTGTCTTACATCGCAGCACAACGTTCTTTTCCTGACTATACCGATATGGCACAAGCAAAAGCGATGTTAGAATCGATTGCTCGTTCTTATGGTTATCATTATGGCAAGAAAAACGGAACAAGAGTAAACACTGTTTCGCAATCGCCAACTAAAACTACGGCTGGTACAGGTATTTCTGGTTTTAATGCTTTCTATGAATATGCCAATGAAATGTCGGCATTAGGAAATGCAACTGCGGATGAATGTGCTGATTATGTAATTACTTTATTCTCTGATTTAACGAAGAAAGTAACGATGCAAAATCTTTTTCATGATGGCGGTTTCAGTGCAGTAGGTATTTCAGAAGAAATCGTAGCAAGAATGAGCTAATATTCTTGTAGCACAAAATATATGAAAAGGCATTTGTAGCAAATACAAGTGCCTTTTTTGATGCACGATTATCTCTAGCAATTAAGGCGATAAATAACAAAAGCCTCTTCGAAATGAATCCGAAGAGGCTTTTGAAAATATTTTAAAAGTACTATAAACTTAAAGTACCTCTACGAGCAGCATCTACTAAAGAAGCTTCTAAGCCTTTTTTGTTGATAGTACGGATAGCTTTTGCTGAAACTTTCAACTGTACCCATACACCTTCTGATTCTAAGAAAAATTTCTTAGTGTGTAAGTTTGGAAAAAATTTACGCTTAGTTTTATTGTTAGCGTGAGAAACGTTATTTCCAACTTGTGTTTTTCTTCCTGTTAATTGACAAACCTTCGCCATGATAAAATTCTTTTATTTGTTATGTAAAATCGCTTTTTGAGCGATGTAATAGACTTGATTACCAGTGTTTTCCGAAATGGAATGCAAAATTAGGAAATAATTATTAATCTAACAATTAATTACAGAAATAAAATTGACACTTTTCTGTTAATCTTATAAAAATCGTGCAAACTAAAATATTCATTAGGCTTTATTTACCCAAGAGATTCTTAATTTGTACTTTTGTCTAAAGCTAACCGCCAAGATTACATCATGCTGAAAAAAATTGCAATTTCTCTTTTGTGGCTAACGAGTCTTCCTCTGTGTATATATACTCTTTTTACTTATTTATTAGCTTACACTTTGGTGATTGACCATTGGTTTGTTGGTTTTATGATGATGAGCCTACCTGTCGTGATGATTCTCTGTGCCATTATCGCTATAATGTGGTTGTTTATTAGACCTTCCCGAATGCTTCTTCCTCTTGTAGTCTTACTGATTGGTTATCCATTTATTAGAAGAACTTTTAGTTTTCATACTGCTAAGGAAGCTGATAAAAGTCTGTCGGTATTAGACTTCAATGTTTTTGGTTTTCACCATAGTAGTTATCCATTTGATAAAGATAAAACAAAGGTATCTGTTACTTATGTGACAGAAACTGAAGCAGATATTAAATGTTTTCAGGAATTTAATAGCATGAGTAATGAAAAAGATTTTAGAGTTTTTGAAGCCATTACTAAAGAAAACCCTTATTATGTTATCAATAGCATTTATGGTACTAGTAGAATATTTTCATTAGCGATTTTCTCTAAATACCCTATCATTCATGAAGAAAAGAGTTTGTTTGGTCAAGAACCTGGAAAAGATAATGGCAATGGCTATTTATTAGCTGATATTGCTTTGAAAAGCGATACGATAAGAGTAATAAATCTACAATTACAGTCGATGGGCATTAGAGTAAAAAAAGTTGTAGAAGAAGTGAAAGAGAAGGCTTATTCTCAGGCTAAGCATGAAACTAAATCAATTTTATCAAGTTTAAAAACAGGCTTCATAAATCATGCTGAAGAAATAGAACAAATCGAAAGATTGATTGATGAAAGTCCATATCCAGTAATTGTTTGTGGAGATTTTAATGAAACGCCTTACGGAAACGCTTACGGACACATTCGTGATAGACTGAAAAATGCTTTTGAGGAGGCAGGAAATGGTTTTGGTTTTACTCTCAATCGTAGTCCAAGATTTGTTAGAATTGATAACCAATTTTGTAGTGAATCAATAGAAGTATTAGATTTCCAAACGCACGACCACATTAAGTCTTCAGACCATTATCCTGTATTTGCAAAATATAAAATTCGCTGATTTTAAATATTTGATTGATACTTCCCCATTTTGTTTTGTTTGAAATCTCTTCTGGCTTCAACGACATATTTCAGGATTTCCCATGAATTACTGCCATAGAAAAATCCTTTTTTTAGAAAAGACATAGCATTTCGATTGATTTTTCGCATCGTTTGTTTATCAAAATCTTTATGCTTAGACTGTACATAAAGATTGTTACGGTACATATAATAGTATCTTAACGGAGAATGTAATTCTTTTTCTTTTTTTACAAGATAAAGTGTTTTGATAGATGCTTTCTTTTCAGTTTGTCCTAATTCATGTTGAATAAAGATATTCGTCAATTGAATCATTTTAAAATTTGCTTGCTGAACTCTCAAGCAATATTCAATATCAACAGCATCAATAAAGAGTGCTTCATCAAACTTTCCTATTTGTTGATAAACATTGAGATTTAGAAGTGTTCCAGAAGTAATCATTCCATCAATTTCTTGATAGCTTGATTCTGCTAAAGATGTTTGATTATTACGAGAGTATTGGGGACCAAATAAGCCTACATTTATATTATTTGGGTATTTACGAATGCCTTCCAAGTAATATTGAATTGAATTTCCTTCAAATTTTGAATCTTGATCCATCATTAAAAGCCAATCAAAACCTTCATTAATTGCCATTTGCGCAGCTGTATTCAGCCTTTTGGCAATACCAGCATTGTGTTTATCATGCAGATAAATGATGTTGGGAATCTCCATCAATTTTTTTTTAAGAAATGTCCCCTCTTCAGTATTATCAAAAATATATACTTTATCAATGGCTTTAGCATAGGTTTTGATATTGTCTAAAGCCTTTTCATTTGGTTGATACAGTATTACAGTTGCAGCAATTTTCATAATTATAAGGGTTTTGCTACTAGCTTTTTGACCAAAAACTCAAACTGAGGTTGAAACGAAAACTCAAATCCATTGGCTCCTTCAGGAATTACATTAGGGCATTTATAGTAGCTTTCTAGCATTCTTGGTGTTTTTAAGGCTTCAGCAATAGCATAAGGAAATGATTGATTCCCGATAAATAATTTTGCTCCAGCAATGATGCTTGCCATCTCCAAAAAATTGTTTACTTCAGCATACTCAAGGTTGGGTATAATGGCTTTCATTAATCTAAACTCTTCTTGTAAACCTATAAATACTAGATTGTTATATTTTTTTAGGATAGAATAGTCTATCACAGGCGAATTGTAACGAGTACTTCTTGCAATAACGATTTTATCGCTCATTGAAGTATCTTTTGGTACAACTAACCAAGGTTTACTTAAATCGTAGCTTACGGCAAAACAGTTGAAATACCATCTACTGATGTGTCCTTTGGAATAATCAAATGGAAATTGTCTGAAAACGTCTAAATCATAATCAATTACTTGATTGTTATAGATGTTTATTGGTGAAAATTTATTTTGTAGTGCCAAAAGAGGGGCTAACATTTCAACCGATTTTTCATTCAAACCAATATCTTTCAAGGGATGATTACCATCAACCTTTATTTTTTGACCGATATTTAAGTGAAGGTTTACTTTTCCGCTTTCAGCCAAAGCATACATGGCTGGAATGGCATAAATAATATCACCGAGATGTCCACTATGTTTGAAATCAACAAGGGCTTTAGGCGTATCTAAAAAGTTAATCGAAGGCAAATCGTTTACTTTTAATTGGTATTTGTAATTTTGATAAGCTTCTTTGTTTGTGTTTTTTAGATAGATTTTTTCAAGAGGATTGAGTTTTTTAAAGAGCATAAATTAATTAAGCAATTGAGAAAATAAGCTTTAAAGAGGATTAATGTGTTTAAAATCAGGTAATTAAAAATATATGAGTTAGGCGTAAATAATCATTTTACATAAAACCCGTTTAGTTTCTTGCTAAACGGGTTTTCAATGCTTAAAACGATTTTGCGATGTTTGTAAATTCACGAGATTTCAAAGATGCTCCACCGATTAATCCGCCATCTACATCAGCACATGCGAATAATTCTTGTGCGTTTTTCTCATTACAACTTCCACCGTAAAGAATAGAAGTGTTATCTGCTGCTTCCTGACCGTATTTAGTTGCCAAATGTCCTCTTAAATAAGCGTGCATTTCTTGTGCTTGTTCAGAAGAAGCCGTTAAGCCAGTTCCGATTGCCCAGATTGGTTCGTAAGCGATTACCACTTTAGCGAAATCTTCTGGAGAAAGATGGAAAAGACTATCCGTTAATTGCGAAGCTACGTAAGCAAGAAAATCTCCGCCTTGACGCATTTCTAATGATTCACCACAACAGAAAATTGGCGTTAAACCATTTTCAAGAACGATGTTTACTTTTTCTGCCAATTGCTCGTTTGTTTCTTTGAAATACTCACGACGCTCTGAGTGTCCAAGAATTACATGAGTAACACCAATTGATTTCAACATTGAAGCTGAAATTTCACCAGTATAGGCACCAGAAGCTTTATTAGAACAATTTTGTGCAGCAATGCCAATATTTGGAGCTGTTTCTGTATATTTTTGGAGTGTCGATAAGTAAATCGCTGGTGGAGCAATAATTACTTGCACGTCAGTATTTACTTCGTCTTTCACCATATTTACAACTTCTGATGCCAAAATCAAGGCTTCTTCAGCTGTTTTATTCATTTTCCAGTTTCCTGCTACAATTTGCTTTCTCATTGTTTTTTGGTTAATTATAAATTAGATATTTTGACAAAAGTACTTCTTATCACAATTCTAAAAAACAAAAAGCCATAAGTATCTTCATCTTAGAGGCGAATATTTTGAAAATTCCAGAAGAAAGACACCATAAAAAACAGAAAGGTTGGATTTAGTTTTTACAAAATTTAAATCTGTGCTGTTTACACTTTCAACGAGAGAATATCTGGAAATAAAATTCCACAAATGTTTTCGGTATTATTCTTTGAATAAACATTGATTTTTTAATGTAACTCTTTGGAAATCTGTAATATTATTCCGATATTTAAGATAAGATAAACGACTCTTATCATGAAACTGGCTTGGCATAAAATATTATTGTTCAGTACTTTACCGCTGGCAGGGTATTGTCAAGACTCTACGAGTTATGCTGAACAAAATAATGGAGGTGTACGGGTAAGTACTTACCTTCGAAGTGAACGACCTAAAAAGTTTAAACTTAAACCTGCCATTGAAGAAAACTTTGGTTTTCAGTTAGTAAAAAAAAGAAAAATCTCTGTCATTCCTTTTGAACTTCATGCTAATTTGGTAATTGTACCTATCAGAATCAATAATTCTGATACGCTACGCTTTATTCTGGATACTGGTGTGAGTTCTATTATTGTGACAGATTCAAAGGTGGCTGAAAAACAAAGAATGCTATACAGCAGAAATGTGAAAATAGCGGGTGTTGGCGTTGGAAATGATTTAGAAGCGGGTATTGTGATTGATAATACAATAAAAATGGGCGAAGTAATTGGCTATCGTCAGAATATCGTCGTACTGAAAAATGATATTTTAAAACTCAGCGAATTTGTAGGAAAACCCATTCATGGGATTATTGGCTATGATCTTTTCAATCGTTTTGCCGTAACGATTGATTTTTCGGTCAATCAAATTGTTTTAGAAAACCCAGAGCATTATAAATACAAGCCCTCTAAAGGACAACGTTTCCCGATAACGATTGAGGAAAATAAACCTTATTTGGATGCTGTAGAATTAGTAAATGGTGACCAAACTGTACCAATAAAGGTATTATTGGATACTGGTGCTGGACATGCAATTTCGATTGAAGTAAATAAGAAATTTAATATTCAATTACCGCCTAAAGTAGTGAAGGCTCAATTAGGACGTGGCTTGAGTGGTATCATTAATGGAAATTTAGGACGATTACCTAAAATAAAATTTGGTAAATATGAGCTAAACAATGTAGTAGCTTCATTTCCTGATAGTTCTTCTTATCACTTAAAACCAACAAATTTCTCTGAACGCCAAGGAAATATTGGCTGTGAATTTCTTAGAAGATTTAAAGTTACTTTCAATTATCGGGATAAATATGTGGTACTGAAACCGATTAATAGAAAAATGAAAGAACCATTCGAACACAATATGAGTGGAATGGAATTATTGGCAAGTGGTAGCGATTATCATGAGTTTTTGATTGAAAGAATTATTGAAGATTCTCCAGCACATTTGGCAGGTTTACAGCAAGGAGACAGAGTGATTTTTATCAATAATAAGTCTTATAAAGATTTATCGATTACTGATATTTATAAAATCTTTCAAAAAGGGGAAGGTAAACCCATTAATGTAGTCGTAAAAAGAGGTCAAGAAGTAATTTTTACGACAGTCAATTTGAAAAGACTGATATAAAAAAGTCGCTCAGTGAATATCAATGAGCGACTAACACTTAAACCAAAACTAAATTTTTTATCTTTCGATGCGTCCATCCAATAACTCAATGATTCTACTGCCATAAGTAGCATTTTTTTCTGAGTGAGTTACTTGAATAATGGTTACGCCTTCTTCATTCAATGTTTTAAATAATTCCATTATTTCCTGTCCTTGTTTTGAGTTCAGATTCCCTGTAGGTTCATCTGCCAAAATCAAATTGGGTTTTGTAATAATGGCACGAGCAATACCTACCAATTGCTGTTGCCCGCCCGAAAGCTGATTAGGAAAAAGGTCTTTTTTCCCGACAATATTGAATCTGTCTAAAATATCAGCCACCATTGATTTTCTTTCAGAAGAACCAATCCCATGATATAATAACGGTGTTTCTATGTTTTCATAGACCGTGAGTTCATCAATCAGATGATACGCTTGAAATACGAAACCAATGTGTTTTTTGTATAATTCTGCACGTTGTTTTTCTTTGATTTTCAGTACATTTTCTCCCAAAAATGAGTACTCTCCTTCATTGGGTTCGTCCATCATTCCTAAGACATGTAAAAGCGTAGATTTTCCAGAACCCGAAGGTCCCATGATAGAAACAAATTCTCCCTGTTCAATAGTTAAACTTATATCACGCAAAACGAAAGCCCGATTTACGCCTGAATTATACCAACGGAAAATATTTTTGAGTTGTAGCATATTGTTGATTTTATAAAATGTCTTTTTCTATTAATAATTTCAAAAGCGATTTCTACTCTGTTTTAAGGCTTTTAATAGGGTTTTCTAACGCTGTTTTAAAGGTTTGTAAGAAAACAAAAATGGCTATGATTAAGCTGAATCCTAAAGCAACAGTTAAAAAAGTTTGCCAATCCAACTGAATTCTATAAGCATAAGTCGTTAACCAATGATTCATACTGATAATGCCAAGTGGAAAAGAAATAGCAATGGCAATGACAACCAAAATAATAAATTCTTTCAAAAACAGCATCACAATACTGATACTTGATGCACCCAAAACTTTACGAATTCCTAATTCTTTCGTTCTTCTGGCAATACTCATTGAAACCATTCCTAAAATACCTAAGAGTACAATAATAATGGATAAAATGGTCGCTACTTGTGAAGCTTTTTTTAGCTGAATTTCAGATTGATAAAGCTTCTGAAGTGTATCGTCAATAAAAGTATATTCAAAAGCTGAACCGGGCATTAATACTCTCCATTTTTGCTCGATACTTGATAAAGACTGAGCAAGATTGTTCGGCTGAATTTTGAAAGATAAGTACCTGAAAAAAGGAAAATCTCTTACATTCATAAATACCAAAGGCGAAATCGCTTTGTGCATTGAAGCGATGTGAAAGTCTTTCGTAACGCCCACAATCGTAAAAGGTTGTGGATAATAATGAATCCGAATCTCTTTACCAATGGCTTCTGTAGGGTTTTTAAAGCCCAAAGTTTTTATGCCTGTTTCATTCAATACAATTTTTCCAGCTTGAAAACTCTCTTGTTTTCGCTGAAAATATGCTCCTGCCACCATTGGAATTTGATAAGTATCAGCATATTTTTCATCCGTTGTAATGGTCTGAATATACACTGCTTGGGTGGAATCTTGGCCCATTTTATAAAAAGCATTGTTGTTTCCGCCATGTCCTGCTGGAATATCATACGACAAACTTACCTGACTTACTTCTTTGAGTTTCGCCAGTTCATCACGGATGCGTTCCATTTTATCAACACCGACAGGAGACCAATCTCTCGGAACACTTAGCGTAACAACGGCTTCTTTTTGATAACCTAAATCTTTATTGAAAAAGTAATTTACTTGTTTCGAAATAACAAATGCACCGACGAAAACAAATAAAGCAATGGTAAATTGAGAAACAATTAATAACCTTCTGAAAAAAATGTTTTCTTTGATAGATTTTAATTTACCTTTCAAAGAATCTATGGATGGTAAATTTGATAAAATAAATGCTGGATAAATACCCGATAATAAACCAATCAACACTGCAAATAGAACAGCAAAAAGATAAAAATAAGATGATACCGTTAATAAAGAAGGTATTTTCTTGTGAAGCATTTCTCCAAAAAATGGTTGAAAAACTTCGTAAAGAATTAAGGAAATCAATAAGCTAAAAAGTGAAATTAAGATTGATTCAGCTAAAAACTGACGAATTAACTGACCTTTTTCACTACCAAGCATTTTCCGAACACCGATTTCTTTCAACCTTGTTACTGAATTTCCGATAGACATATTGATGAAATTGACTATCGCCATTACCAGTATAAACAAGGCTACAAAGAGTAAAGTAAAAATTGTCTTTTTTACAATGCCATTATTTGCTTCAAGATAAACGTCCTTCATCGGAACGAGGTAAGCTTGAAGATTTGTACTGATATTTTCTGGTGCATTGGCTTTGATTAGTTTCGTCATTACTTGAGCAACCGTTGCTGGATTTACGCCATTTCTCAACTCAACATAGCCCACATTATATGGATTGTTCCAAGCAAAATACTTTTCTATTCCCCAGAATTTACTGCTCTCAAAAGACATTAAAATTGGAATTCGAGTATCAGAAAGTAAGTTCATTACTGAATTGGTATTTACTTTGCCCAGTACTCCAGTAATCATAAAACTCTTTTTCTGACCTGCATTAGATTCTATCGTCAAGCTTTTTCCCAAACAATCTAATTTTCCGAAATATTTAATGGCTTGTTCGGAAGAAATTACCATTGTGTAAGGCTGATTTAGAGCAGTTTTGCTATCTCCATACAGTAATTGAAAACCATACATATTCAGCAAAGTAGCATCTCCAATTTGAATATCCTCTCTGAAGACTCTATCTCCATTTGAAATAGTGGAGGTATAACCTTCAAAACCGTAGTAATTCTTTACCAAATTCGGATAGTTTTCCTTTAAGGTTTTTGCTAAAGGAGCAAGCGTCGTGATTTCTAAACCAATGTCAGGTTTCTTCCATTTGCTTTGAATCAAGTACTGATTTTCAACGTTTTTCAAATCAGCATTTACCTGTAATTCTCCCCAGATATAAGTGCCAATGAGTAAGGTAAAAGTAATACCTACCGATAAACCCAAGATGGAAACCAAAGCATAAAACTTTCGTTTCATCAGGTTCCTCCACGCTATTTTAAAGTAAATTTGTATCATGATTTCTAAAATTTGTTAGTTTAAAGTGAAGATAATCAGGTAAAAAGAGATTCTGAATTAGCTTAACTTTTTTTAACATTTCAATAGAAATTACTCCGTTCTTAAACTCTTCACTGGGTTTGCTAACGCTGCTTTAATGGCTTGAAAACTTACTGTTAATAAAGTAATAATTAATGCTCCTAAGCCAGAAAGTGCGAAAATCCACCAAGGAATTTCTGTTCTGTACTCATAGCTTTGTAACCAATTGTTCATATAATAATATGCGATTGGTACAGCTGTTAAGAGAGAAATTAGGACGAGTAATACAAACTCTTTTGAGAGCAATGTCCATAAGTTCAAAACCGTCGCTCCCAATACTTTTCTGATACCGATTTCTTTGGTTCTTTGTTCAACTACAAAAGAGGCTAATCCAAATAAACCTAAGCATGAAATAAAAATAGCAAGTACAGCAAAAAATGAAGTAAGTTTCCCTATGCGTACTTCGTTAAGAAATTTTAGGTTATAATCATCATCAACAAACCAATAATCGAATGGACTATCAGGAGCATATTTTTTGAAAACTGACTCAATTTTACTCAATGCTTCTGAAGAATTTACTTTCGGATTTATCTTGATATTAATGATATTTATCCATTTGTAATCTAATATAAAAACAGTTCGTAAAGCGGGTTGGTATGGAGAATTCATGACCATATCTTTTACTACGCCAATTATCTTGTAGGGTTTGCCATCAACTTTCATGGTTTCTCCTATTACTTGTTTCATTCCCATAAATTTCACCGCAGCTTCATTTAAAACAACACCAGTAGAATCAGTTGAAAATGCTCTTGAGAAATCTCTTCCTTCTTTAAATTGCCAGCCTACTGTTTTCCCAAAATCGTGGGTTACTGCTACCGTTCCAAAATTGCCTTGAACATTGGGGTCTTTGCCCTTCCAATCGTAACCATTATTAATAGCCCAAACGCCCGTGGTAGGACTTGAAGATTCAGACATTTCTGATACAGCTCCAGTTTTTATCAAATCATTTCTGATAGCATTGTAATGTTGTATTAGTTCTTGATTGTTGACAAACATGGCTAATAATCCATCTTTGTTATATCCTATTGGACGGTTTTTAGCAAATTGAATTTGGTTGAAGACGATAATTGTTCCAATGATTAAAGTAATTGAAACAGTAAACTGCATGACTACCAAAACTTTTCGTGGCATAGAAGCAAAATGCCCAATTCTGAAAGTACCTTTTAGTACTTTTACAGGCTGAAAAGAAGATAAATACAAAGCTGGATAACTTCCTGCTACAAAACCTGTGATTAAACTAAAGCCTAAACCCAAAAGCCAAAAAAGCGGATTTGTAAATAAAATGCTTATTTTTTTATCAGCAATTTCATTGAAAGTAGGTAAACTGAGTTCTACAAGTAGTAAGGATAAAATAAAAGCTATCATTACTACCAAAAATGATTCAGTAAGGAATTGTGTTATTAATTGTCCACGGATTGAACCAATGGCTTTTCTTACGCCTACTTCTTTCGCACGTTTTTCTGAACGAGCCGTACTTAGGTTCATAAAATTGATACACGCTAAAAGCAATACAGCAATGCCAATGATAGCAAATAACCAAACAAATTCAATTTGCCCACCTGTATTGACACCATTTTTAAATGCTGAATATAGATGCCATTTTTTCATTGGGTGCAGAAATACTTCGGGTTTAAAAGCAGCATTAGCTTTATCTACTTTATTAAGTTTTACATTTTTGATTTTTGCTGAAACTTTATCTACATCGGCATTATCAGCCAATTGTGCATAAGTTTGAAAGGCATTACTTCGCCAAGGATTAGAGAGTTTTTCATCCCAATTTTCATTTTTGATGTAAAGATCCCAAGGAGCGATAAATGCTAAATCATGAAAATCAGAATTATGGGGTATGTCTTCGTAAACGCCAGTTACCTTTAGATTAAATTTATTATCAATTTTAAAAGATTTGAACAAGGGATTGGCATCACCAAAAAAAGCTTTTGCTGTTGATTCATTGATTAAAATCGAGGATGGGTCTTTTAAACCATTATTTGTTCCTTTTAGCATTTTTAAGCTTAGCATTTCTGGAGCATCAGCTTCAATATATTCGCCTCGTATTGAAAGTTTTTTATCGCCAAACTTCAAGATATGTTTGCTTCTTCCAGAAGACATTAGTACAAATTTGAAATCACTTCCATACTTTTCACGAATTTCAGCTCCGAGTAAATAAGGATTAGATGTCTGAGTACCCACTTCCCCATTAAAGGTTTGGTGTTGCATTACTTGTGCAATCTTATCGTAGTTTTTGTGATATTTATTGAAAGATAATTCATCATGAATCCACAAACCAATCAACATTGCTACTGCCATGCCAACAGCCAATCCACCAATATTGATAAAAGAGTAAACCTTGTTTTTGACAAGATTACGAATAGCGATTTTTAGATAATTTCTGAACATGATTTTCAGGACTTTAAGATTTAGGACTAAAGGATTTTTGATTTAGGAGTTTGGGTTTTCGGTAAAAATTACTCCTCACTCCGAATTCCAAACTCAACACTCCATTTACTCTGTTCTCAAACTCTTCACAGGGTTTGCTAAAGCCGCTTTTATTGCTTGAAAACTCACTGTCAGTAAAGTAATGGTTAATGCACCCAAACCAGCTGTAATAAAAATCCACCAAGAAATTTCAGTTCTGTACTCATATTTTTGTAGCCAGTCGTGCATAAAATAATAAGCAAGTGGCGTAGCTGTGAGTAGCGAAATAATAACCAATATGAGAAAGTCTTTAGAAAGTAAAGACCATAAATTCAGCACTGTCGCTCCTAATACTTTTCTGATACCGATTTCTTTGGTTCTTTGTTCAGCTACAAAAGAGGCTAATCCGAATAAACCTAAACATGAAATAAAAATGGCAAGTATGGCAAAGAATAAGGCTAAAGTGCCAATACGTTCTTCTGTTTTGAATTTTCTGGCAAATTCATCATCAGCAAATTTGTAATCAAAAGGAGCGGAAGGAATATACTTTTAAAGACTGATTCAATTTGCGAAATAGACTCGCTCGTACTTTTATTAGGATTTAACTTAAGGTTTATCCAATTGACACTATGCGAACTCAAGAAATAAAAAGATTGCTTTACGGGTTTATAAGGCGACTGCATCAGCATATCTTTAATGACACCAATGATGGTAAAATTCCGTGCATCTTTACCAAATCCCCATGTAATGGTTTTTCCAACAGGATTTTTAATACCCATAAACTTTACGGCAGCTTCATTAATCACTAAGCCTGATGAATCAGTAGAAAAATTCCTTGAAAAATCTCTTCCTTCTTTAAATTGCCAGCCTACAGTTTTCCCAAATTCATGGGTAACTCTGATGTTCGCAAAATCAGTATCTAAATTGGGGTCTTTGCCTTCCCAAGAAAAACCACCTGAATTCGACCAAACATCTGTTAATGGACTTGACGATTCTGCTAATTCTACGATTGCACCAGAACTTTTGAGTTCGTTGCGGAGTAAATCAAATTTTCCATAAAAATCTGGTGTTTTCATCATTATCATCATTAATCCATTTTTATCGTAGCCAATTGGTCTGTTTTTAGAAAATTGTACTTGTCGATAAACGATAATTGTTCCAATAATTAAAGCCACAGAAACTGTGAACTGAAACACGACCAATACTTTGCGTGGAAGAGAAGAAAATCTACCTGCTTTAAAAGTACCTTTTAGTACTTTCACTGGTTGAAATGATGATAAATATAAAGCTGGATAACTTCCAGCAATCAAGCCAGTCAATAAACTAAAGCCCAAAGACAGTAACCAGAACAAAGGGCTTGTCCATAAAATCGTCATTTTTTTATCGGCTACTTCATTGAAAAAAGGCAAGGTGATTTCTACTAAAATAATTGAAAAGACAAAAGCAAAAGCCACAACTAATAAAGATTCACTTAGGAATTGAATAATTAATTGCCCACGGATAGAACCTATCGCTTTACGAACGCCTACTTCTTTTGCACGTTTTTCGGAGCGAGCAGTACTTAAATTCATGAAATTGATACAAGCCAGTAGCAATACAAAAATGCCTACAATGCCAAATAACCAAACGTACTCAATCAATCCTCCTGTGTTTACGCCATTTTTCCAATTAGATTTTAAATGCCAATCTGCCATTGGTTGCAAGAAAATTCGGGCATCAAATCGTCTTTCTTCTTTAGGTAAATTATTGTATTTTGAACGAAGTATTCTTTTATTAACTGTTGCAAAATCTACATTATCAGCAATCTGGGCGTAAAGTTGAAAGGAATTATTATCCCACTGACTGTTGGCTTTGGCTCGCTGTATCCACGCTTCAGAAGTGACATATAATTCCCAAGGAGCAATGAATTTTAAATCTTTGAAATCCGAATTATAGGAAATATCTTCATAAACACCCGTTACTTTTACGTTCAGTTTGTTATCAATTTTTAGTGTTTGGTTGATAGGGTCAGCATCTGCAAAAAAAGCTTTCGCCGTTGATTCTGAAAGTAAAATTGAATTCGGATTTTTTAAGCCTTCGTTTGTACCTTTCAACATTGTTAAAGACAACATTTTGGGTGCATCAACATCAAAATATATTCCGGGTGTTGATAACTTTTTATCACCGATAGATAATATATGATCTCCTTCCCACGAAGCCATTGCTAAGTATTTGAAGTTGTTTCCATATTTATTCTTTAGCTCAGCACCAATCGGAAAAGGCATTGCTTGTCCAGTAAAAACAGTCCCATTTTCTGTTTGGTGTTGCATCGCTAAGCCAATTTTATCATAGTTTTGATGATAAGTATTATAAGTTAGCTCGTCATGAATCCATAGTCCGATAAGCATCGCCACCGCCATTCCTACAGCTAATCCACCAATATTGATAAAAGAGTAAACCTTGTTTCTTACAAGGTTTCTGAAAGCTATTTTGAAGTAATTGCTGAGCATATTTTATGAGGTTAAACAGATTTTCGAATGATAATATACTTATTCCCAAAAACAAAACCAGAAAGTTAATTAGTTGAAATTAAATGAATTATGTTTTTTTAAATAAAAAAAGTGTCCGTTTTCGGACACTTTTTGTGCGATTTTGAACATGTAGAGACGTTGCATTGCAACGTCTCTACATGTTCAAAATTTATTCCGTCCTTAAACTCTTCACAGGATTTGCCAAAGCAGATTTTAAAGCTTGATAACTAATCGTTAGAATGGTTATTAAAACCAAGAGTACAAATACCGTAGCGAACATCCAAGTACTTATTTGAATACGATATGGATAATTTTCTAAGAATTTATTAGCAGCCCACCAAGCCAATGGAAAGGCAAAAACGACCGAAACCAACACTAATTTTAAGAAGTCTTTCGTCAGCATCGACACGATGGCTAAGGCACTTGCTCCTAATACTTTTCTGATACCGATTTCTTTGGTACGCTTTTCGGCTGAAAGTGTCGCCAAACCAAAAAGACCTATGCACGAAATAAATATGATAAGTATGGCAGAGAAACTGATAATTTGCTTCCATTTTGCCTCTTTTTCATATTGTTTTTGGTTACTTTGGTCTTTAAAATCATAGATATAAGGCTGTGTTGGGCGTAGTTTTTTGAATGTTTTTTCAATGAATTTTAAAGTACTTGGAATATCCGTGGGTTTAATTTTGATACTCAATTGAGCAAAAGAAGACCTTGTAGGGTCACAAGTAAATAGTTGAGGTTTGATACTTTCATGCAAAGTATTGAAATGATAATCTTTCACCACGCCAACTACCTGATACGTTTTATTACTTGAAAAGAAGTTTACTGTTTGTCCGATTGGATTTTTCCAACCTGCTTCTTTTACAAAAGTTTCGTTCACTAAAACGGATTGAGAAGTATCTGAAGGAAAATCTTGAGAGAAATTTCTACCTTGAACCATCGGGATTTTTAGCGTAGGAAGATAGTCTTCATCAACTACATCAATGGCAAAAGTAATTTCTTGTTTGCCATTCACTTTGGCAATAGTCCTCCAAGAACCGCTTTGTCTTGGGGCAACTTTTTCAATCGACGGATTTTGTAATAGCTCTTGTTTGAAAGTATGGGTTTCGCTCAAAGTCATTCTGCCTGTTGATACATCTACCATGTTTTTATCGTCATAACCCAAATCTTGTTTGACCATAAAATCAAATTGTGTATAAAGCACAAGCGTTGCCATCATCATAAAAGCCGCCAGTGAAAACTGGAAAACGACTAAACTTTTTTGTAAGAAACTTCCTTTTGAAAACTTAAATCGACCATAAAGTGTATCAACAGGACTAAAACTTGAAAGTACCAATGATGGATAAATTCCAGCCAAAAATCCTGTGAATAGGAAGAGTAAGAAGTAAGAGGCAATCAATTGAAAATCAAAAAGATATTTCAATGAAAGTGCTTTGTTGGCTAAAGTATTAAAAATCGGTAAAGTGAGTTCTACCAGAAAAATCGCTAATAAAAAAGCAACAAGACTCAACACAAAAGACTCACCCATAAACTGAAAAATCAACTGTTTTCGGTCGCCGCCAACTACTTTTCGGATACCAATTTCTTTCCCTCTTTTCACAGAACGAGCTACCGTGAGATTAACAAAATTGATACAAGCAATTACCAATAAAAATACAGCAAGCCCCATCAAAACATAAGAGTACATCGGGTCACTATCATCTTTTAAGCCATTGGCCGCTCTAAAGTCAGTTGAAAGATGAACGTCCACAAAAGGCTGTAAACCGTATTGAATAGTACTTTGAAAATTCCATTTTTCTTTGGCTTCAATTAACTGTCCTTTGGCTTCATTGGCGTAAATACTGGCAAATTTAGCTTCTAAAGCTTTAGGGTTTGCGAATGGTTTTAGTGTTACAATCGTGTTTAAATAAAAGTTAATCCATTGGTCATCATGGTTTTTTTCACGATGAAAAGGCATTAATAAATCTATTTTGATGGATGAATTTTGTGGTGACTTTTTGGTTACTCCTGCCACGGTAAAAGGCTGAAAAGTATCATCATAATTGATAGACAATGTTTTGCCCAAAGCTGACACTTTCCCAAAGTATTTTTCGGCTACTTCTTCCGAAATCACGACTGATTGCGGGTCTTTCAAAGCCGTTTTGGGTGAACCTTCTACAAAATCAAAAGTAAAAATTGAAAAGAACGAACTATCCACTTTCAAGGCATCTTGTACTAATACTTCGTTGCCTTTTTTGATGTTGTAAGATTCTCCTTGCAGACGAACGAAGTTTTCAATTTCGGGCAAACGTTCTTTAAAAGCTGGCCCAGGCATCATTCCCGTAATGCCGTATTTATCTACTTTTCCATCTGGAGATATTTCGGTAGAAGTAATTCTATAAATCTGGTTGACGTTTTTATGGAAACGGTCGTAACTGATTTCGTCTTTAGTATAAAGTACAATCAACATACAGCAAGCCAAACCAATACTCAGCCCAGCAATGTTGATAAACGAAAACACCTTGTTATGCAAGAGGTTTCGGATGGCGATTTTGAAGTAGTTTTGAAACATGACTTTATGATTTATTCGTTACGAAGGCTTTTGATTGGGTTTGCCACTGCCGATTTAACAGCTTGATAACTCACTGTAACAAAAGCTAAAACAATACTTGTAATACTTGCCAACAAGAAGATTTCCCAAGTAAGCGAGATTCTGAAAACGAAATCTTGTAACCATTTTTGCATCGCCCACCAAGCCAATGGAATAGCAATAAAATTGGCTAAAAGTACCAAGCCTAAAAAGTCTTTTGAAAGTAAGAAAACGATGTTATTTACACTTGCTCCTAATACCTTACGAATGCCGATTTCTTTGTCTTTTTGTTCTGCCAAGAAAGTAATTAAGCCAAATAAACCCAAACAAGCGATGAGAATGGCGATACTTGTAAAGCTGAAAAACATTTTAGACATTCTGATTTCGTCGCTGAAAGTTTTCTGAAAAGCTTCGTCTAAAAAGTAGCATTCAAAAGGCTTTTCAGTCGGATATTTTTCATACAATTGTTGTACTTGTGCTACTTTGACTTGTACATCTACTTTTGAATCTAAACGTAAATAAATACTACCATACAAAGTTTCAGTAGCTTTTGGCGCAGAGATGGAAATCATCAAAGGTTCAATTTTCGACTTTACGCCTGTAAAATGAAAATCTTTCATAATACCACCCACAATACTAGGTCTGCTTCCTAAAAATATCGATTTCCCTACGGGATTTTTGTCTAATTCCAGTTGTTCAGCAGCTATTTCGTTGAGATATATTTTTGAATCAAGATTTTTGTTGTCAATAGGCGGATTTTTCCATTTTAAATCAACTGTTTTGAAGAAATTTTCGTCTGAATCAATTGAAAACAAGGTTACTTCCTTTTTAGAAATCAGCGATTTGGTAAACCATGAATTCACACCTTTGTAAAGTGGCGTAGATACGTGAGATACATTTTTAACACCTGCAATTTGTTTAAAATCATTTTTTAGTGTAACGATTTTTGAAGCAGGACTTTCTTCAATGGGAATGACCAACACTTGGTCTTTGGTTAAGCCCAAATCCATATTTCGCATAAAATCCAATTGTTTCTGTACGACGATTGTACAGATTATCAACACGACAGAAACAGAAAATTGGAAAATCAAAAAGCCTTTGCGGATAACTGCACCATTTTGTTGGCTTGAAAACTTACCTTTTAATACTTCTATCGGACTAAATTTTGATAGAAAAAGAGAAGTATAACTGCCTGATAATAAAACGCTCAAGGTGAAAATTGTAGCAATAATGCCCATGAAGAGCGGGCTTTTCATAAAAACAGTATCGACTTGCAAGCCCAAAATGTCATAAAAAGGCTGACGGAGTAATTCTAACAGCAAGAAAGCCAGCACAAAAGAGAAGAAGCAATACACAAAAGCTTCGATGTAAAATTGCTTTACCAAACCAAGTCTTTCAGCACCAACTACTTTTCTTACACCTACCTCTTTGGCTCTAATCGTAGCTCGTGCCGTTGTCAAACTCATATAATTGAAAAGTGCCAAAAGAAGTATCAAGCTAGCTACACCTGAAAAAATGTAAGCAAACTTTGTATTTTGATGGTCTGAAAATTTACTGCCATTATGGATTTTATCAAATTGTTCTAAGGAATAGGTTGAAGTTTCATCAAAAAAACCCGTGAGTTTTCCAACTTGGGCAATAGACTTTTCTACTTTTGCCATAGAAGCTTGTTGATTGAGCAACACAAAAGTTTCAAAGGCTCCTGCTTTTTCCCAAAGGTATTGGCGTTCTTCATCCAATTTTGGAAAAGTAGCCATCGAAGTAATTACTTCAAACTGAAAAGTTGAATTGGAAGGCATTTGTGCAAAAACACCAGTCACGATAAATGGCTTTTTGCCTTCTAAAAGTAAAGTTTTGCCAATAGGACTTTCGTTGCCAAAGTATTTTTTGGCTACCTTCTCAGAAATCACCAAACTAAAAGGGTTTTTCAGGGCAGTCTTGAAATTTCCTTCTAAGGTTTTGAATGAAAAAACGTTGAAAAAAGCAGGGTCAGCAAAAGCGAGTTTTTCTTCTTTAAATTTAATTTCTGGACGACTACTGTTCTTAAAAGTAGGATTATCCATTTTACTAATCCGTACAAAATCTTCAATCTCAGGATTATTCTGTTTTAGCATTTCACCCAATTTGGCATTCATAGCGGTTGACTGAACAGTTTGCTCGCCATACTTTGTTACGGATAAAACTCTATAAATTCTATCTGCTTTTTGATGGAATTGGTCATAGCTAAATTCGTGAGAAACAAACAAAAAAATGAGCATCGCAGCTGCAAGTCCAGTGGCCAATCCGCCAATATTTAAAGTAGAATAGAGCTTGTTCCTCCACAAGTTTCTCAGGGCAATTTTTAGATAGTTTTGTAGCATGTTTTTATGATTTAAAGATTTAAGGACTATAGGATTAATGACTAAAAGACTCTGGGGTTTTAGATTTGGGATTTCAGATTTTCGTAAAAATTACTCCTCACTCCGAATTCAAAACTCCTCACTCAAATCATTCCGTTCGTAAGCTCGTCACAGGATTGGCTAAAGCCGCTTTAATGGCTTGATAACTTATCGTCAGTAAAGCAATAAAAAGTGCTAAAATGCCAGCCAATACAAAAATCCAAGCACTGATTTCGATGCGATAGGCAAAATCTTGTAGCCATTTGTTCATTAGCCAATAACCAATCGGAAATGCAAAACCGCAGGCAATAAGTACTAATTTTAAAAATTCCTTGGAAAGTAAAGTAACGATTTGACTCACTGAAGCTCCCAATACTTTGCGAACACCAATTTCTTTCGTGCGTTGTTCGGCAGTGAAAGTTGCCAAACCAAACAAACCCAAACAAGCGACAAAAATGGTAAGTCCAGAAAAAATGCTCAGAATCACACTGATTTTTTGTTCGCTTTGATACGTTTTTTCAAATAATTCATCCATAAAAGCGTAAGAAAAAGGCTCATCAACATTAAACTTTTGCCATTGATTTTTAAGCGAAGCCAACAAACCTTCCACATCTTTGCCTTTTACTTTGATGGTTAAACCATACGTTTTTTCAGAAACCATCAACAAGGGCGTGATACTTTCATGAAGTGATTTAAAATGGAAATCCTTCACAACGCCAATGATTCTGTAAGTAACCTTCAAGCCGTCGTTATTTTTGAGGCGAGTAATGGTATGTCCAACGGCATTTTTACCCCAACCGAAAGCTCGTGCAGCAGTTTCGTTGATAATCATAGCGGTAGAATCTGTGGCAAAATCTTTAGAGAAATTTCTTCCTGAAACCATTTTCATGCCCATTGTTGGAATATATTGGTCGTCGATTTTGTACTCCAGCGTTCGCATAATTTGAGAATCGTCGCCGTCGGGATAGCCCAAAGAATTATTTGAATCGCTCGGCCCAGCAGGCAAATAACCCGCACTGCTTACACTTAATACTCTTGGATCTTGTAAAATTTGCTGACGAAATACTTCTTCATTTTTTCCCAGCGACCAAGTATTTCGCATGATAAGTAATTGGTCTTTGGCATAGCCCAAATCTTTGCTTTGAATAAACTTGATTTGCTGATACACCACTGTTGTACCGATGATTAAAGCAATAGAAATAAAGAATTGAAAAACCACTAAACCACTTCTGAGGCTGATACTTTTTCCTGCTAATTTGAATTTGCCTTTTAGTACTTCCACAGGATTGAAAGAAGAAAGGAAAAAGGCTGGATAACTGCCTGCCAAAACGCCAACCAACAAACCAAAAACTAAGAAAGCAATCAGTAAAAGCGGATTTTTGAGAAAATTTAATTGTAAATCTTTTTCGGCTAAATCATTAAAAACAGGTAAAGCTAATTGCACCAACATCAATGAAAGTACAAGGGCAACGATGCTTAAAAGGATGGATTCAAACAAAAACTGAGTAATTAAATCTTGTTTTACAGAACCCAATACTTTACGAACGCCTACTTCTTTGGCACGTTTGGAAGCACCAGCTGTAGAAAGATTCATAAAATTGATACAAGCGATAAGTAACATAAACACCGCAATTGCCCCGAAAATATATACATACTGAATATTTCCACTGGGTTCAAGTGTGCCAGTAAAACCTTCGTCGAAGTGAATGCTGGTAAGTGGTTGTAAGAAAAGCCCAAGTTGGTTGCCTTTTTGTAAAAACTGCGGAAGGCTCATGCCCATTGCCGCTTGTATTTGCGGCCCCATGTACTTTTTAATGACTTGTGGCAATTTGGCTTCTAATACTTTGTAGTCGAAACCTTCTGGCAAAACCAAATAAGTAAAATAGCCCGACGACATCCAAGAGGCTGCTTGGGCATCTTTTACGCCAGCCATTGAGCCAAAAATATCAAAATGAAAATGAGAATTATGCGGTACTTTGTCGATAAGTCCTGTTACTTTATAGCTTTCATTCCAACTTTTGATAAATAACACTTTCCCGATTGGGTCTTCGTCGCCAAAGTATTTTTTGGCAAAATCTTGTGTAATAACGGCAGTGTTGGGTTCACGCAAAGCCGTTTTAGCATTGCCTTTCAACAAGGGTAAAGTAAAAACATCAAAGAAATTGGCATCGACAGAAGCAAAATCATGTTCTTTGAATTTCTTGTTTTGATACACAATTTCAGGCGAACCACTGGTACGCAAACGAGTAGCTGCTAATACTTCTGGATAATCGTTTTTCAAAACCTGAGCTGTTGGTGGCATCACGTTGGCTTCGTTTATTTTTCCGTCGTTGATAGAAGCTTTAAAGACAACTCTGAAAATTCTATCTGCTTTTTCGTTGAATCTATCATAGCTTAATTCATCATATACAAAAAGCATAATGACAAGGCAAGTGGCGATTCCCAAAGCCAAACCAACAATATTAATTGCCGAAAACACCTTGTTTCTGAGCAAATTACGAATGGCGATTTTTAAATAATTTTGTATCATTTTTTTGGACTTTAGGATTGATGACTAAAGGAAAAAGGACTATATGACTAAAAGACCGAGGACTATAAGAGTCAAGTAAAAAGGATTTGAGATTTCAGGAAAATTTACTCCTCACTCCGCATTCAAAATTCCTAACTCACATCATTCTGTTCTCAAACTCTTCACAGGATTTGCTGAGGCTGCTTTGATGGCTTGATAACTCACGGTCATTAATGTAATCAATAATGCTCCCAAACCTGACGCTACAAAAATCCACCAAGAAATGTCTGAACGATATTCGTATTTTTTCAACCAATTATTCATAAAAAAGTAAGCGATTGGCGTAGAGAGTAAAAAGGAAATCATCACTAAAAAGACAAAATCTTTAGAAAGTAATTGCCATAAATTCAAGACTGTTGCTCCAAGTACTTTTCTTACACCAATTTCTTTGGTGCGTTGTTCTGCTGTGAAAGATGCCAAACCGAATATTCCCAAACAACTAATGAAAATGGCAAGTATCGCAAAGAAGGTCGCCAGTTTTCCAATTCGTTCTTCGTTTCCGAATTTCTTTGCATATTCCTCATCTACGAAATTGTATTCAAATGGAGCTGCTGGATTATACTTTTTGAAAACCGTCTCCATTTTACTCAAGGCTTCTCTTGAGCTTATCGTAGGATTTATTTTAATGATAAGAATATTTTCTTGGTCTTTAGAAATATGGAAAAGTGATGGTCTGACAGGTTGATATGGCGATTGAACGACCATATCTTTAATTACTCCCACAATTTTGAATGGTTTACCATTCCATTTAAGAGTCTTTCCAACTGGATTTTTTAAGCCTATGAATTTTACCGCAGTTTGGTTCACGACAAAGGCTAAAGAATCAGTAGCGTAGTCTTTAGAAAAATCACGACCATCCACAAACTGCCAACCTACTGTTTTTCCGTATTCATAAGTAACTCCGTTGTTAGGAAAATCAATGGCTAAATTGGGGTCTTTCCCTTCCCAATCGAAACCGCCATTTGTATTCCAAACTTCGGTAGTTGGGCTTCCAGATTCGGTCATTTCTGAAATTGCTCCAATACTTTTTAATTCACTGCGGATGGTCTCAAAATGATTATGAATATCGGGCGTTGCCATACTCATCGTAATTAATCCATCACGATTATAACCAATCGGACGGCTTTTGGCGTGTTGAATTTGGCGGAAGACTACAATCGTTCCGATGATTAAAGTCACAGAAACCGTAAACTGTATAACAACTAATACTTTACGAGGAATAGCCGCATAGCGACCTACTTTGAAAGTGCCTTTTAATACTTTTATGGGCTGAAAAGAAGAAAGATAGAGTGCTGGATAACTTCCGGCGATGAGTCCTGTTACTAATGTGAAACCAATACTCAAAAGCCAAAATATAGGATTAGTCCACAAAATATTCATTTTTTTGTCGGCAACTTCATTGAAAAATGGCAAAATGAGCTGTACTAACAATATTGAAAAGGCAAAGGCAAAAACCACTACCAAAAGTGATTCACTGAGAAATTGAGCAATCAATTGTCCACGAGCTGAACCAATAGCTTTACGAACGCCAACTTCTTTCGCTCGTTTTTCAGAACGAGCAGTACTTAAATTCATGAAATTGATACAAGCCAATAGTAAAACGAAAATACCAATAATGCCAAAAAGCCAAACAAATTCAATTCTTCCACCTACATCGATACCATTTTTAAATTCACCATATAAATGCCATTTATTCATAGGTTGTAAGAATACTTCGGGTTTATAGCTTTTGTATTCTTTCGCAACTTTATTAAATTTTACATTGATGATTTTTTTTGAAACTTTCTCTAAATCTGCATTTTCTGCCAATTGGGCAAAGGTTTGTGTAAAATTACTTCCCCAAGGGTCATCCATTTTTTTAATCCAAGGATTAGTAATCAGGTACAATTCCCAAGGCAAAATGTACTCCATTTCTCTAAAACTTGAATTATAGGGTAAATCCTCATAAACTCCCGTTACTTTTACAACCTCCTTATTATCAATTTTGATAAGTTTATTCATTGGGTCTGTGTCCCCAAAATAGGCTTTTGCTACTGATTCAGATAGTAGAATCGAATTGGGTTCTTTCAATCCACCTCTTGTTCCTTTTAGCATATTTAAACTCAACATCTCTGTTACTTGTGGTTCAAAGTAATTTCCAGATTTAGTAAATTTCTTTTCTCCGAAAGTCAAGATATGGTCTGATGTCCAAGAAGATTGTAATACATATTTAAAATCGCTGGCATAATGACTTCTAATTTCTTCTCCCATGACAGCAGGATTAGATGGCTGAGTAGTTTTTTCTCCGTTATAAAGATTGTGCTGTAATACTTGCACGATGCGGTCGTAATGTTCGTGGGATTTATCGTAAGAAAGTTCATCATAAATCCAAAGACCAATTAACATTGCCACTGCCATACCAGTAGCCAATCCTGCTATATTGATGAAGGAATAGACCTTGTTTCTGAGTAAGGTTCTTAGAGCGATTTTTAAATAATTTTGTATCATTTTTGGGGGACTTTAGGATTTATGACTAAAGGACTTAGGACTTAGGATTTGGGATTTGGGATTTCAGATTTCGGAAAAATTTACTCCTCACTCCTCACTCAAAATTCCCAAGTCAAATCATTCTGTTTTTAAGCTTTTTACAGGATTCATTAACGCTGCTTTGATAGCCTGAATACTAACCGTTAACATAGCAACTAATAAAGCCAACATACCAGCTACTGCAAAAATCCACCAAGAGATTTCAGTTCTATAAGCAAAATCTTGTAACCAATTGTTAGCTACATACCAAGCAAGTGGTGCTGAGATTACAAAAGCTAATAGTACTAGTTTTAAGAAATCTTTTGAAAGAAGATTAACAAGATTTATTACAGAAGCACCTAATACTTTTCTGATACCGATTTCTTTGGTACGCTGTTCGGCCATAAAAGCCGCTAAACCAAATAAGCCAAGGCTGGAAATGAAAATAGCCAAGAAAGCAAATAAGCTAGATAATGTACTTACCACTTGCTCGCTTCTATATTGTTTGGCGTACTCTTCGTCCGTGAAATAATAGGTAAATGGATATTCTGGATTTATTTTTTTACATAATACCTCTAATTGCGCAATAGCTTCAGTTGTTTTGCCTGCTTCAACCCGAACAATGATGTTGCCTTGTTTGTACCTATCACTCAAATAAGTAATCATCGGTCTGATTGGCGTATGAAGTGATTGAAAATGGAAGTCTTTCACAACACCAATAATTCTACCTTTTGCTCTGCCCCAAGTAACAGATTGACCAACAGCATTTTTAAAGCCCATTGCCTTTTGTGCCGTTTCGTTGATGATAAAGCCTAATGAATCTGAAGCAAAATCTTTTGAGTACTCTCTACCCGCCACTAGTTCAAGCCTCATTGTTTTGGCAAAGTCGTAGCCAACACCCACTGGCGTAAACCTTATTTTATCATTAGGGTTACTACCTGGCCAGCTAATAGCCTCTGTACCATCGCCAATGCCAGCGGGAGTGGCAGTCATGTGTGACATATATTTGATGCTCGATAGATGGGATATTTCTTCTTTTAGAATATTATATTTCTTATTCAGATTGCCCTCCACAGGAAAATAGAGCAGGTTTTCACGGTTAAAGCCTAAGTTTTTATGTTGGATATAATCTATCTGGCGATAAATAACAATCATGCCTATCACCAAGATGATAGAAAGGGAGAATTGGAAAACAACCAAACCTTGTCTTAACCAAGTAGATGCCGAGTCGAATTTCAACGTACCTTTTAGTACTTTAATAGGATTGAGTGACGACAGGAAGAATGCTGGATAACTACCAGCGATGATACCCGTGATGAAAGTCAAGCCTATTAATAAACCCCAAAATGAAATTTCATTGATAGGTAAAACGATTCCTTTGCCAGTAAGGCTATTGAATGAAGGCAACAATAAGGTAACTAATAGAACTGAAATAATAATCGCAAAGATGGTAAGTAACATGGCTTCTCCCACAAATTGCTTGATTAACGCAGAGCGAACAGCACCAACTACTTTACGTACACCAACTTCTTTAGCTCTTTTGGCCGAACGTGCTGTTGCTAAGTTCATGAAATTGATACAAGCAATTAACAAGATAAAAACTGCAACAATACTAAATAGACGGACGTACTCTATTCGTCCACCTTCCATTTCAGCATTTTTGAAATTACTATTCAAATAATATTCATGAAAGGGCTGCATGGCTAACTCTGTCTTATCCAAGCCCTTTCTATATTTATCCAGTACGTGCTTAATCTTGTTGGCTACAAGCTCTGGGTTCGCATCGGGACGAATCATAAAAAAGGTTAGAGGGTCGGTACTTCCCCAATCTTTAGCCCATGAATTATCCACAAGGTAAGCATCCCAGCTGCGGAGGCAATCAAATTTCAAGGTGCTATTTTGCGGTAGGTTTTCAAAAACAGCAGTAACGATTAAATCATTGCGATTATCGAAACGAATTGTTTTGCCTATGGCTACTTCTGGACTACCAAAAAATATTTCGGCCATTTTTCTAGAAATAGCAAGGCTATTAAGGTCTTTTAAAGCAGATTCGGGGTTTCCTTGTAATAGCTTGAAGCTAAACATTTTAAAAAAGTCAGCTCCGGCTACGTTGGTTTCTTGTTTATTTACTTTATCGCCAACCATAAAAGTTTGGCTGCTAGGCCAAGAAAAAGCAGTTGACATTTGTATTTCAGGAATTACTCTTTTTAGCTCTTCAGCTAATGGGCCTGGTGTCCAGATTACTCCTTGTGTTTTTCCGCTAAAAAACTCCTTCATATAAATTCTATACAATTGGTTTTTATTGGTGTGAAAAGCGTCAACACTTCGCTCGTCTTGAACCCAAAGCATAATCATCAGACTACAAGTCATGCCAAGAGCCAATCCAAGAATGTTAATCACAGAAAAAACCTTGTTTCTCAACAGGTTACGAAAAGCGATTTTTAGATAATTTTGTATCATGATTAGATGACTTTAGGATTTATGACTAAAAGATTTGGGGATATTGGATTTGTGGATATTGGATTTGGGATTTCAGATTTCGGAAAAATTTACTCCTCACTCCACACTCAAAATTCCCAACTCACATCATTCTGTTCTTAAACTCTTCACTGGATTCATCAAGGCTGATTTTGTTGCTTGAAAGCCAACGGTGAGTAGGGCAATTGCCAAAGCCAACACGCCTGCAAGCACAAAGTACCACCATTCAATATTGATTCTGCTGGCAAAATCTTGTAACCATTGGTGCATAAAATAATAGGCAATCGGGCAAGCGATGAGAATGGAAATACTTACCAAAATCAAAAAGTCTTTTGATAATAATTGTACAATACTGAAAACGGATGCTCCCAGAATTTTACGAATGCCAATTTCTTTGGTGCGAGATTCTACCGTGAAAGTAGCCAAACCGAAAAGTCCCATACAAGCGATAAAAATTGCCCAAACAGAAGCCGTAGTGAACAAAGTACTGTACTGACTTTCGGTTTCGTATTGTTTGTTGAAGTTTTCGCTCATAAAGAAAAACTCAAATGGATTGCCTGAAAAATGCTTTTTGAATACATTTTCCAAAGTCGCCACTTTGCTATTCATATTTTCGCCTGCAAGCTTTATCGTTAAGTACGAAGAACTATTGAAAGGATAAAAAATCATCGGGTCAATGGCGGTTTGTAAACCTTTGTGATGATAATCTTTCACAACGCCAATCACATCCAAATAACGTTCGTCCCATTTTATTTTAGCATTTACTGCTTCGTTGGCTGATTTAAAACCCATTTGCTCAAGGGCTTTTTCGTTCAAGAGTACTTTGCTGTTGTTGTTCCATTCCACATCACATTCTTGTTCGGTAAAGCTTCTTCCTGCCTTTAATGGAATATCGTAGGTTTTTAGAAATTTATGTCCAATCGTGACGAAAGAATAAGGTTTTAGTTCGTCGCCAGTTTTTGATTTGGCAGAAGTAAAACCAACCGTCGTGAAATTATACCAATTGCTTGGTACACTTCCACTGGTACAATAATCATTCACGAAATTGAGGTTGGCAATATCGTTTTCAAAAGCATTTACTCGGTTTTTGAACGTACTGTCTTTGCCAATTTCTGGACCTTTTATCACCAATAATTGCTTGATATTCATGCCCAAATCTTGGTTTTGCATGTGTTTCAATTGACTGAAAATAATCAGCGTAACGATAATCAATACGATTGAAATACTGAATTGCGTAACTACCAGCGATTTACGCAAGAAAATCCCTTTGGCTGATTTGTGTAATTTACCTTTGAGGGTTTCTATTAATTTAAAATTCGCCAAGCCCCAAGCCGTATAAATGCCCGAAGCGATAGAACCAACAATCAACAATCCCAAACCAATTATCCATAAAGAAGAAGAAAGTAAAGTACTCAGCGAAAGATTTTTCTGAATGATTTCATTGAACAATGGTTGTAAAACCGTCACCAGAAAAATTGCTCCAACAAAGGCAAAAAGGTTTACCAAAATAGATTCTCCTAAAAATTGCATCACCAAATTGTTGCGTGTTGCACCAATTACTTTTCTAACGCCTACTTCATTGGCTCTTTTTAGGGCGTTGGCTGTACTTAGGTTGATATAATTGAACCATGCAATCAGCAAAATCAAGAAAGCGATTCCACTTAAAATAAACACATATTTGATATTGCCATTGTGTTGATAAGTATCCGATAAACTACTTGCCAAATGTATTTCTGAAAAGTGCTGTAAACGGAAAGTAATATCATCATTTTCTTTGCTGAGTTCCTTGCGGAGTACATTAAGTTTACTTTCAAGAGCCAGATAATCAGCATTTTGATTTAGCTGAAAATAGGTGTCAATGTACTGAGAATCCAGATTAGTAAGAGTTGCCCAAGAGTTATCATTGAGGTTGGCTGGGTTTTTTAAGGTTTCTAATGAAAAAACAAAATCAAGCTGTATGTCGGAATTGTCGCCAATGTTGGCAAAAATGCCTTCAATTAAATAATCTTTTTTACCAAATTGGTTATATAAAGTAAGTGTTTTGCCGATAGGGTTTTCTTGGTTGAAGTACTTTTTCGCCACAGATGCTGCTACAAAAACTACATCTGGTTTTTGTAATGCAGAAGCCGTACCTTGAAGTAAGGGAAAACTAAAAAATGTGAAGAAATTACCTTCTGCATAGGCTACTTTTTTCTCACGAAAAGAAAGATTTTTAACATCATATTTGACTACGCCTTGCCCAACGCTCTCGGCTACACGACAGTAACTTTTGATTTCTGGAAAGCGTTCTTGTGCTTTCACTGACCAACCAGGTTCTACTTGAGCCCACGTTTCACCTTTAGGGTTTTGGTTCAAAAGTCGGTACATCGTAGGCAAGTTTGCATGAAATTGGTTCACGCTTTTTTCTAAACTTACATATTCCAAAATCAACAAAAAGGCAGCAATTCCCAAAGCCAAGCCCGCAATGTTGATAAATGAGTAAACCTTGTTTCTGAGCAAGATTCTCAAAGCGATTTTCAAATGATTTTTGAACATTTTCTTGACTTTAGGATTGATGACTAAAGGACTAAAGGACTAAAGGACTAAAGGACTAAAGGACTAAAGGAGTTTTGACTTTCGGTGAAAAATTTATTCCTCACTCCGCACTCAAAACTCCCAACTCAAAATTATTCTGTTCGTAAACTCTTCACTGGGTTCATCAAAGCGGCTTTTACAGATTGATAACTCACAGAAATCAAAGCAATGATGATAGAGGCAATGCCACCCAAAGCGAAAATCCACCAACTAATATTAATCCGATAAGCGAAATCTTGTAACCATTGATTCATCGCCCAATACGCAATTGGCGTAGCAATCAAGATTCCTAAAATGACTAATTTCAAAAAGTCTTTCGACAGCAATTGCATGATTTGCACAACCGACGCTCCTAATACTTTGCGAATGCCAATTTCTTTGGTGCGTTGTTGGGTAGTAAAAGCCACCAAGCCAAATAAACCCATGCAAGAAATCAAGATAGCAACGCCAGTAGCGGTATTGAGAATTTTGGCAAAGCGTTCTTCTTTTTCATAGAATTTGGCAATACTTTCATCAAAAAAAGTAGGGCTAAATTCTTCATAACTATTAGGATAAATTTCTTTGTAAGCTTTTTCTATTTTGGCTAAAACACCTTTGAAATCAGCCGAAGATTGTCCTTTACTATGAATTTTCACACTTATCGCTGTCTCATATTTGGTTTCCGACATCATATACAAAGGCTGAATGGCTTTGTGTAATGATTGTAAATGAAAGTCGGCAACTACGCCAACGATGGGTAATTTATAATCTCCTTTTCCGCCAGAATAAATTAAATAATGCCCAACAGCTTGTTCTGGTTTTTTGAAGCCTAATGCTTTTGCGTAAGTTTCGTTAATGATAAATTCTTTGGCGGTGTCGCTATTGGTGATATTTCTGCCTGCTAAAATTTTTATACCAAACATCGGTATGTAATTTTCATCAATCGTTCTTCTATGAACGTCTATTTTGATTTCTTTTCCACCTTCGTTATAAGTAACTCTGTTGGTAGAATAACCATTTCTTGCTGGGGTTTCGCCAAGACTAATGCTTTCTATTTCAGGTATTTGCTTGATTTTCTGAATGAATACATTTTTCTTGTTAGTATTTACTTCATTCCAATCTGTGTAAAAATGCACGATGGCATCTTTCTTAAAGCCGAGGTCTTTACTAAGCATATACTTCGACTGCGTAGCCACGATGATTGTACCCAAAATAAATACTTGAGAGGCTGTAAATTGGAAAGTAATCAAAGCTTTGCGAAGTAGAGCAGTGCGAGTTTGCCCACCAGATGATACTTGGTTTTTTAAAGACGAAACGGGTTGATAAGCCGAAATGATCCAAGCAGGATACAAGCCAGACAACACACAAGTACCAAGCGTGATGATGCTTAAAAAGCCTAAAATATTTGGACTTAAAACATTGAAAGATAATTCTTTCGGAATAAAATCTTGGAAAATCCAAAGGATAGGTTCTACTAAAATAACAGAGAAAAGTACAGCGAAAGTGGTGATAATAAATGTTTCACATAAAAACTGAATCACTAAAGTTTTTCTATTACTTCCCAACACTTTACGCACACCAATTTCTTTCACACGAGTGATAGATTGGGCGGTTGATAAATTAACATAATTGATGGCGGCAATCAAGAGTAAAAATCCAGCGATTCCCAATAAGGTGTAAAGCGTTGGTAAATGTACTTGTCTTGAGAAATTGTCTTGCAATGTATCACTAAAATGAATATCTGATAAAGCTTGTAAACTAAGTGTACGACCAATATTCCACTCGTCTTTTTGGTCGAGATGTTTTTTTAGAAAAGTAGGGAATTGTACATTTACAGTACTTTCTTTCGTATTTTGACTAAGTTTTACAAAAGCCATTGAACTTGAATTGGTGTTTGTCCATTGGTCTAATTGAAATTCTTCACGCCAATTTTTAGATTCAATACTTTTGAAAGAAATAAAGTTTTTAAACTTAAAATCAGAATTAACAGGGAAATCTTTTACAACGCCAGTTACAGTTGTCGCCAAAGAATCATTGAAGTATAATTGTTTGCCCAATACTTGTTCTAAAGGAATTTTGCCAAAATATTTTTCTGCTTCGCTTTGGCTTAAAACTACTTCGTTTGGCGTAGTGAGGGCTGTTTTTGGGCTGCCTGCCAACCATTCGTAATTGAAAATTTTAAAATATTCTGGCTGACAAACCAATACTTCTGAATCATCATTTTTCCAGATTTTAGGGGGATTTTTACCGTCTTTTTTGTCGTTTGGCAAGGATGTTATTGCACTCCAAACAAGACAAGCTGCCAAGTACTCTATGCCCGAAATTTCTTGTGCAAGAGAAGCAGGCATTGGTGACGATAGTCCTGCGTTATAAAAATGTTTTCCTTCTTGGTTTTTGAAACCAGAAGTTACTCTATAAATCCGTTCACGGTCGGGTTGAAAATCTTCAAAACTCAGTTCAAAACTGACAAGTAAGTAAATTACTAAGCAGGCACTTACGCCAATGGCTAAACCAAGTATATTAACGAAAGAGTAAACCTTGTTTCTCAACAAGATTCTCAAAGCTATTTTTAAATGATTTTTGAACATTTTTTTGATTTTAGGATTGATGACTAAAGGACTAAAGGACTAAAGGACTAAAGGACTAAAGGACTAAAGGACTAAAGGACTAAAGGACTAAAGGACTAAAAGACTAAAGGACTAAAAGACTAAAGGATTTTGGATTTGAGATTTCGGGTTTCGGTGAATTTTTCAAAATCCCAAATCCGACATCCCAAATCCAAAATCAACTCATTCTGTTCGTAAACTCTTTACAGGATTCATCAAAGCTGATTTAATTGATTGAAAACTAACTGTTATCAAAGTAATTAACAAAGCTCCGATACCAGTTAAGGCAAAAATCCACCAAGTAATATCGGTATGATAAGTATAGTTTTGAATCCAATTATTCATAAAATAATAGGAGATAGGAGTAGCAATCAAAAAGGCAAGTAATACTAAAACCACAAAATCTTTTGATAACAATTGCCATAAATTAAAGACGGTAGCACCCAATATTTTTCTGATACCAATTTCTTTGGTACGTTGTTCAGCTACAAAAGAAGCCAAACCAAAAAGCCCTAAGCATGAAATGAATATAGCAAGGATGGCAAAGAAGGTTGCTAATTTGCTGATTCGCTCTTCATTATCGAATTTTTTTGCATATTCTTCATCCACAAAATTATAGTCGAAAGGTTGTGAAGGATTATACTTTTTAAAAACACTTTCTATTCTGCTTAAAGCAGTTGTAGCACTTATTTGTGGGTTTATTTTAGCGAGAATATAAGCCACATCATCCTTCGAAAAAGTATATACAGTAGGTTTTACTTGTTCATAAGGCGATTGCATAATTACATCTTTCACTACGCCAATTACAGTAAAAGGTTGCTGAAACCAAGAGATAGTTTTACCAATTGGTTGTTTTAATCCCATCAATTTTACAGCCGTTTCATTCAAGATTACTTTTGCAGAATCTGAAGGAAATGCCTTAGAAAAGTCTCGTCCTTCTTTCATTTGCCAGCCTATGGTTTTACCATAATCATACGAAATGCCAATAATAGGTACTTCTGCTAATAAATTAGGGTCTTTGCCAGGCCAGCTGAACTCGGTACTTGATGACCAGTTTTCGGTAGTAGGAGCAGACGTTTCACAAAGACTAACCACTGCTCCTGTTTTTAGTAGTTCGTCTTTTACCACATCAAAATGTTTATGAATTTCATTAATGGCTTGTGGTAAAGACACCAGTCCGTTTGTTTCATAACCAATGGGTCTGTTTTTAGCATACTGTATTTGACGAAAAACTACAATTGTACCAATAATTAAAGTGATTGATACCGTAAACTGCATAACAACCAAAACCTTGCGTGGCATTGAAGCAAACCTACCAACCCTGAAAGAGCCTTTTAGTACTTTAACAGGCTGAAATGAAGAAAGATAAAAGGCAGGATATGTAGCCGCAATTAACCCAGTAAATAAGCTGAAACTTATACCTACTAACCAAAACAAAGGGTTTGTCCATAGGATATTAATGTTTTTATCCGCCAATTCGTTGAAGAACGGTAAGCATAATTGTACTAAGAACAACGATAATATAAATGCCAAAGTAACCACTAAAAATGATTCACTAAAGAACTGAGCAATCAATTGGCTACGAGCCGACCCAATAGCTTTACGGACACCTACTTCTTTGGCTCTTTTTTCGCTTCGGGCAGTACTTAAATTCATGAAATTGATACAAGCCAATAACAGCACAAATATGCCAATGATACCGAAAAGCCAAACATACTGAATGCGTCCACCAATGTTAAAACCATCTTTAAATTCAGAATACAAATGCCATTTACTCATCGGTTGTAGAAATAGCGTTGGTTTTAATTTAGCTAGTTCAGCATTTACCTTTTTTAGTTTTGCGTCTTTTATTCTAAAAGATACTTTATCAAAATCAGCATTGTCAGCAATTTGAACATAAATTTGAAAGGCATTTGCTCGCCAAGGGTCATACATTGTTTTAACCCATGTATAGCGATTATAAAATAATTTATACGGAGCAATAAATGTAACCGAATGAAAACTAGAATTGCTAGGGAAGTCTTCGTAAACACCAGTAACTTTTACAGCATACTGGTTATCCATTTTAATAATCTTATTGATTGGGTCAGTATTACCAAAAAGAGCTTTAGCTACCGATGCCGATAACATAATAGAATAAGGGTCTTTTAAACTCTCACGAGACCCTTTCAGTATATTCACCCCAAGCATTTCTATACCCTCAGGTTCAAAATAATTACCTATTTTCAGAAACTTATTATTACCATAGCTTAATACATTCCAGACATCACTCATACAAAGCACTACATGCTTAAAATCGCTTCCATAGTTTTTTCTAAGGTCTTCTGCTAAGGGATATGGCACACTTTCCCTTGTTTGTATTTCACCATTATTGCTAATGTGTTGCATTACTTTAGCAATGCGGTCATGGTTTTTATGGTATTTATTAAAGCTCAGTTCATCCCATATCCAAAGCCCAATCAGCATAGCTACAGCCATACCAACTGCCAATCCACCAATGTTGATGAACGAATAAACCTTATTGCGAGTAAGGTTTCGGAAGGCTATTTTTAGATAGTTTCTGAACATGATTTTTGAGACTTTAAGATTTTAGAAACAAGACAAAAGACTATAGGGCTAAAGGAATTTGGAGTTTTGACTTTCGGTGAAAAATTTACTCCTCACTCTGCACTCAAAACTCCCAACTCAAAAATCATTCTGTTCTTAAACTCTTCACAGGATTAGCTGAAGCGGCTTTTACGGCTTGATAACTTACGGTTAGTAAAGTAATAACCAGTGCACCTAAGCCCGATATTCCGAAAATCCACCATGAAATTTCTGAGCGATACTCATAGTTTTTCAACCAGCCATTCATAAAGTAATAAGCAATTGGCGTGGCGATTAAGAATGAAATCATGACTAACATCACAAAGTCTTTAGAAAGTAATTGCCATAAATTGAATATTGAAGCACCTAATACTTTTCTGACACCAATTTCTTTAGTACGTTGTTCAGCCGTGAAAGATGCCAAACCAAAAATGCCCAAACAAGAAATGAAAATTGCCAAGCAAGCAAAGAAAGTAGCCAATTTGCCAATGCGTTCTTCTCCGCTGAATTTTAAAGCATATTGGTCGTCGGCAAATTTGTAATCGAACGGACTTCCCGGATTATATTTTCTGAATACATCTCCTACTTTTTCCAAAGAAGCGGAGGCACTCATAGCAGGATTTAACTTGATGTTAATAATATTTGCCCAGCCATAATTGATAAAAAATATCGTTGGTTTAATAGGCTCATAAGGCGATTCCATCACCATATTTTTAATTACGCCTACAATACGATAATTTTTATCGTTCCAATTAATATTTTGTCCTGCTGTTTTTTTGAAACCAATAAATTTTGCGGCAGCCTCGTTCAAAATCATTGCAGAAGTATCGGTAGCAAAACTTCTTGAAAAATCTCTACCTTCTACAAATTGCCAACCTACCGATTTTGCATAATCATGGGAAACAGCAATTACTCCGAAAAGTGCTTGTAGATTTGGATCTTTTCCTTCCCAATTAAAACCAATTTGATTGGAATAAACTGCCGTTGTTGGGCTTGATGACTGCGACATTTCATATACTGCTCCCGTTTTTAATAAATCACTTCTAAGGGCATCGTAATGACCTACTAATTCGGGAGTATTAATGGTGATAGCAATCAATCCATCACGACTATAACCAATGGGTCTGTTTTTGGCATGTTGAATTTGGCGGTAAACGATAATCGTTCCGATGATTAAAGTAACCGAAACCGTAAACTGAATTACTACCAATACTTTACGTGGAACGGCGGCAAATCTTCCCACACGAAACGTTCCTTTGAGTACACGGATTGGGTCGAAAGAGGATAAATAAAATGCTGGATAACTTCCAGAAACCAAGCCTGTAATCAATGAGAATGAAATACTGATAATCCAGAAGTATGGATTTGCCCAAAGAATAGACATTTTTTTATCTGATAATTCATTGAACCAAGGCAAAGTAAGCGTTACCAATACGAGCGTAAGGATAAAGGCAAAAACGACAATCAGTAAAGATTCACTTAAAAATTGTGTAATTAATTGTGAACGAACCGAACCAATTGCTTTACGAACGCCAACTTCTTTCGCACGTTTTTCTGAACGAGCGGTACTTAAATTCATGAAATTGATACAAGCCAACAAAAGCACAAACACGCCAATAATGCCAAATAACCACACAAACTGAATACGTCCGCCAGCGATTTTGCCATCTTTGAATTCAGAATATAAATGCCATTTGCTCATCGGATGCAAGAAAACCATTGGTTTTGCTGCATCTTGCTTGTCGTGGTTGAATTTTACTAATCTGATTTTTGCAGATACTTTATCAAAATCAGCATTTGGATTCAATTCGGCAAAAGTTTGGAATGAATTATTATTCCATTGATCTTGTGAGTTTTTTACCCAATTTTCGGTAGCCAAGTACATATCCCAAGGCAAAACAAAAGTCACTTCGTTCAAGCTGGTATTATGTGGTAAATCTTCATAAACACCTGTTACTTTAACATCGGTTTTGTTATCTACTTTCACTACTTTATTCATTGGGTCAGCGTTCCCAAACAAAGCGGTAGCAACAGACTCAGAAATAAGAATAGAGTAGGGGTCTTTCAAGCCTTTTTCAGAACCCTTCAACATTTTGAAAGTAAACATTTCTGGAAACTTCGGTTCTACAAAATTTCCTGTTTTAGTGAATTTTCTATCGCCGACTGATAAAACGTGTTCAAAAGTCCAAGATGACAAAACTACATTTTTGAAATCTCCAGAGTATTTAGCTCTTAGTTCAGGTGCTAAAGGTAAAGGCATTGCCGTTTGCGAACCAGTAACACCATTCCAAGTTTGGTTTTGCATTACTTGTGCCAGACGGTCGTATTTTTGATGATATTTATCGAAAGAAATTTCATCGAAAATCCAAAGCCCAATAAGCATTGCAACAGCCATTCCTACCGAAAGACCAATAATATTGATAGCCGAGAAAGCTTTGTTTCTCAACAAGGTTCTTAGTGCAATTTTGAAATAATTCTTTAACATGTTTTTTAGGTTTTAGGGTTGGAGACTAAAGGACTTAAAGACTAAAGGATTTTGGGTTTTGGAAAATTTACTCCTCACTCCGCACTCAAAGCTCCCAACTCAAAAATCATTCTGTTCTTAAACTTTTTACGGGATTTGCCAAGGATGCACGAACCGAACGGTAACCTACCGTAATGCTGGCAATGAGTATCGTTGTAGCAATAGAAAGTAAGAAAATCCCTGCCCCAATGCTGATTCTGTACTCGTAATTCTGTAACCAAGCGTTCATAATCCACCAAGCAGCAGGTGCAGCAATCACAAAAGCAATGATGATAAGTTGGGCAAACTCTTTCCCGAACATCATTAAAATATTGCCAATACTTGCTCCTAATACTTTTCTGATACCGATTTCTTTGGTTTTTTGTGCTGCCATAAACGACACCAAACCGTAAAGTCCCAAACAACCAATCAGAATGGCAACTAATGCAAAGAAGTTGATCAGCTTGCCCATCGTTTCTTCTTCTTGATAGGCTTGTTGAATGGCTTCATCCACAAATTGGTGGTTGAAATAACTTTCAGGATATACTTGATTGAAGCTTTTTTCTAAAGATTTAATTACTTTTTGAAAATTAGCCGAACGTAATTTAACATTCACATAATAATAATTGGTAGCTAAGGTTGTCATGTATAAAGGTTCAATCGTTTGGGCGAGTGACTGCTGGTGAAAGTCTTTTACTACGCCTACGATTTCTACATTTCTGCCTCTTGCTTCCATTTTCTTACCAATAATTTTTGCGGGATCTTTGAAGTTAAGTTTTTGGGCAAAAGCTTCATTGACAACTACTTCTCTGATAGAATCAGAAGGGAAAAGGTTTCTGCCTGCTACCAATTTGATACCATATAAATCTAAATAATTAGCGTCAATGCTTTTGATATGAGTACTCCATTTTTCGTCTTCTCCACGATTATCAAATCTTAAACTTGTGCTATTTACCCAACCAGATTGTGGTGGACCAGACATTGAAAAACTGATTTTTTCTACATCAGGAACAGCCGAAGCCAAATTCTTGAATGTATTCATTTTTACAACATCTTGCTTCGGCATAAAAGGAAGACTAATGGTTAGGATAGATTCTTTTTTGAATCCTAAATCTTTATTTTGAAAATACGATAATTGGCTTGTTACTACCGCCATGCCAATAATCAGCATTTGTGAAATGGCAAACTGAACTACAACCAAACTTCTTCTTACAGAAAAACCGCCTACTTGTTGTGTTGAAATTTTGCCTTTCAGTGCCATTACAGGCTGAAAACCTGCCAAAACCAAAGCTGGGTACGCTCCAGAAAGTACGATAACGGCAAGAATAATAAGCGTAACATAAAAGATAACAGAGGCATCGAAATAGAAAGTAAATTGGAACGCTCCGTTCAAGTACTCACGTGCGATTTTCTCTCCGAATTGGAATAATACAATTGAAATCAACAAAGAGGCAATCGTAATCATGGCTGTTTCTGCCATAAATTGCCAGAATAATTGAGCTTTAGAACTTCCCAAAACCTTGCGAACACCTACTTCTTTAGAACGTTTCAAAGCCTGAGCCGTTGCTAAATTGACGAAGTTGATACTGGCAGTGATAATCAAGAAAATACCAATGGCAAAGAGTGATAAAATTAGGTTTTTGTTGATGCCGCCGTAGTCTTCTGAAAAGTGAATTTCTTTCAATGGCTGCATCACATAGTGAATATATTTTGCTTCTTGTGGACGATATTTTTTTACAAAAGCAGGCATTAGTTTGTCCCAATTAGCTTTGGTAAATTTATCATTTAATGAAACTACACAACGAGTACTGCTATTCGTGCTTCCGAAATTATCGTTGATAGTACCATAATATTCTTTCAAACTGGCATAAGAAGGCATTACTTCGTAGGCAAAGTCGGTATTGTCTTTATAATCTTTGAAAACGCCAACAACTTTAAGGTTCAAGCGACCATCGTGTTTGATGATTTTTCCGATAACATCAGTAGAACCGAAGTATTTCAACGCATTTTTTTCGCTGATAACAACTGTATTAGGATTTTTTAACTCTTCAAAACCACCTTGAATCCATTCGTAGTCAAAGATTTTAAAGAATGAAGGCTCTACAAAAGCACCTTCGCCTGTTTCTTTAAATTTTTTGTCTTCTCCATTTTTAGAAAGAATTGCCTCAAAATAATTTTCTGCCAATTCAGTCATCGAGAGGTTTTCAATATTAGGATAATCCGTCAAAACGGCTTTTCCCAAAGGATAAGGAACACCCGGAGAATGAAAATTTTCACCACCTTCTCTCGAAACAAACTCACTTACGATTCTGTAAGTATTTTCATATTTACTGTGATGTTTATCAATATTAAAATGGTAGCGAACTAAAGCAAAAATCAACATGGCGCAGGTAAGCCCTAAAGACAAACCTGCTATGTTGATAAAAGCGTAACTTTTGTTCCTCAAAAGGTTACGAAAAGCTATTTTTATGTAATTGATTAGCATAGTTTTAAAGGTTTTAATGGTTGTTTAGCTGTGAGCTATGAGCTATCAGCCTTGAGATTTTAGCTTTTGCTGAAATTGAATTGTTCTTGGGCTAAATCAAAAAAAGCTCATAGCTTACCGCTCACAGCTAAAAGATTTTATCCCAAAATATTCTCCATCACCACTTTTCCATCCAATAAACGAATGATTCTGTGGGCGAAGCGTGCGTCGTGTTCAGAGTGTGTTACCATGATTACTGTCGTTCCTGCTTCATTCAATTCTGTCAATAACTGCATTACTTCGTTACCATTTGTAGAATCCAAATTACCTGTTGGCTCATCGGCTAAGATTAATTTTGGCGTGTTTACTACGGCACGAGCTACCGCACAACGTTGTTGTTGACCACCCGATAATTGTTGTGGAAAGTGGTTTCTACGGTGCATGATTTGTACTTTTTCTAAAACTGCTTCTACTCTTTGTTTGCGTTCGGTGGCATCTACGCCCAAGTACAATAATGGCAATTCTACATTTTCATACACCGTTAGTTCGTCAATCAAGTTGAAAGATTGGAACACAAAACCAATATTACGTTTGCGGAGGTCGGCACGGCGACGTTCATTGAAGTGGATAATCTCTTCACCATTGAACATAAAGCTACCTTTTTCGGCATCGTCCAACATTCCGATAATGTTCAATAAAGTAGATTTACCACAACCAGAAGGTCCCATGATGGCTACAAATTCACCTTTCTTTACTTCTAAAGAAAGTTTATTTAAAGCAACCGTTTCGATGTCTTCGGTACGGTAAATTTTTTCTAAGTCTGTTATTTTAAGCATGTTAAATACCCTAACCTCCGAGGAGAACGCAAGGGATGCGTTTGTTTATGAGTGAATATCTTTAGTTTAGATTTTAAAATATAGTTCTCCAATTTTCATCAATAGGGATGGACTTAAGTCCATCCCTATTGATGAAAATTGGATTTAGGGTGTTTTCTTAATCACCAACTCCTGCATATCTCCATAATTTTCATAGCTTGAAGTCACTACTTTATCGCCTGGTTTTAAGCCTTCTAATACTTCATAAAACTCAGGATTTTGGCGACCTAACTGAATGTCAACTTTATACGCCTTTTGTCCGTTTTCACCTACTTTGAAAATCCAGTTGCCGCCAGTTTGTTGATAAAAACCACCTTTTGCCAATAAAACCGCTTGTGTTTGGTCGCTTAATGAAAGACGAACTTGAAGTGTTTGTCCACGACGAATATCACTTGGTGGTGTTCCTACAAATTCCATATCTACTTGGAAGCGTCCGTTTGTTACTTGTGAGTAAACCTTTTTAACACGCAGTTTGTAAGTCTTATCCGAAATAGTAAATTCACCCATTAAGCCAATGAATACTCTGGCGATATAATGTTCATCAATATCAGCACGCACTTTAAAACCGCTGAGAACATCAATTTGTCCTAATCTTACGCCACGTACTTTGTTTTCACCGATTTCAGCATTTCTTGAAGTAAGCTGACCCGCCACTGGAGCTTTCACTACTAAATCAGAAGCCTTTTTACGCATCAATTTCAAGGTTTCTTGTGTGCGTGCAACGGTTTCTTTCATTTGTGTTAATTGTGTTGCCGTTGTGATTGAATCTTGTTTCAAGGTTTTTTCAATCAGCGATTTACGTCTAACGTTATAGTTATATAGGTTTAGAGATGATTTATAGTCTTGTTCAGAGATTACTTTTTCTTTATGCAAACGGTTATTTAATTCATAAACTCTTTTGGCTTCAACCAAAGCATTATCAATATCCGCTAAACTAGCTTGTTGACGAATGGTGTTTTCACGAGCCAAATTTTGCGTGTATTGCATTTGCGTAATCAACTGAAAAACAGAAGTTTCACGGTTTGCTAAGTCCAATTCAAGGTCGGTATTCGATAGTTTTAATAGCGGTTGTTCTTTCTTTACAATAGCACCATCTTCTACATATAATTCTTCAACTCTTCCGCCTTCAAGGGCATCTAAGTAAATGGTTTGGATAGGCATCACAATTCCGTTTACTGGAATAAATTCCTGAAAGCTTCCTTTGCTTACTTCCGAAATCATAATTTTATCTTCCTCCACATTCAGTTTGCTATTGCCTGTGGTATTGAAATAACTTGCTGCAATCAGTCCAATTACTGCTACGCCACCAACCCAAGGAAGAATGCGTTTCACTGACCATTTCTTTTTTTCGATTACTCTATCCATTGTATTGAAATTAATTTAATAAGATTAGATGTGTTTCATCAATTATCCATTCTGTTTTGCATGATTTATTAACAAGATAATGCCAAAAAGTTAAGTTGTTGATAATTAGATATTTGATTGAATTTTTCTTAAAGAAGTGTTCGGAAACGATACACTTTTTGTTCGGAAATGAACAAAGAATAATTGGTGTTTTTGGAAGAGATAGTAATGCAAAGGAAATGACAGGGAATAGATTAATCAATTGTATGGCAGCCCAACCCAATAGAAGCCTGATTATTGAAAGAGTGTTTTATTTCACTAATCGAATAATCTTAGTTAAAACCGCAATTTCCCGCAAAAAACAAGCATAATTGTCACTTGAAACAGGAACGTTGATACTTTGAAAAGCAAAATTGCCACCTAAAACCGCAATTATCCGAAGTTGAATAGAGAGTTTGTTACTTAATACCGCAATTTCCCGCAAAAAAGAAGGAATGTTGATACTTTAAGTACCAATTTTCTCAAAAAAAGGATAAAATTTTCCTCTTTTTACCCCAACTTTCCTAAAAAAGGAGGAAGATTTTATCCTTTTAATGCCTCGCTTAATTATTGAAAAATCATCCAAGATTAACTCTCTATCAAGATTCCTTCCTTTATTTCCATGCGGAGCTATGTTTAATATAAAATTTCTCTAAATTAGTGCAATTATCGTCAAACTAACATTCACTGATTTCAATGAAATATTCTAAAGCCATTGCCTCGCTTGCTTTCACTATTGCTTTATGTTATGCACTTAATAGAGGTTGGGGAACAGCTCCTGCCTTTGGGCGTTTTCTGAGTCCTTTTACTGGTTTTTGGGTTAATGCCGAAAAACCTTTGAGCGATAAACCTGTTCAGGGTTCTTTACAATTAGCAGGTTTGCAAGATGAAGTAACGATTGAATACGATGAACTAGGCATTCCGCATATTTTTGCCAATAACGACCATGATTTATACTTGGCTCAAGGATATGTTACGGCGAAAGACAGACTTTGGCAAATGGAATTTCAAACACATTATGCCGCAGGTAGATTGACGGAAATTGTGGGTGAAAAAGCCTTAGAATCTGACAAGTATAACCGAAGAATGGGGGCAGTATATGGTGCGGAGAAATCTTTGGCAGGCATGATGGAAGACCCGCAGTCGAAAGTAGCTTTAGAGGCTTATTCAGAAGGAGTGAATGCTTATATCGACCAGCTAAAAGTAAGGACATTACCCGTAGAATATAAATTGTTGGGTTATCAGCCAGAGCGTTGGACGCCTATTAAAAGTGCTTTGTTTCTGAAAAATATGTCTTTCGTATTAGCTTCTGGCACAGACGATTTACGCATGACGAATATCTTGAGAAAATATGGCAGAGAAGTAGCCGAAGAACTTTTTCCGAATTATCCTTTTGAAGAAAGCCCGATTATTCCAACTGGAACACCACAAGATTTTACGCCACTACCTATACCAAAAGCACCTGCTGACTTTGTAGGAATTGGAAGTATGAAAGCTAGTACCGAACGTGACAAAGGCATTGGTTCAAACAACTGGGCAGTTAGTGGAAGTAAATCTGCTTCGGGTTTACCACTTTTAGCAAACGACCCACATCTTACTTTAAGTCTTCCTTCTATTTGGTATCAAATGCAATTGGTTGGTCCAAATGTGAATGTTTATGGTGCTACCATGCCGGGTACTCCGAATGTAATTAGTGGTTTTAATAAGGACATCGCATGGGGAGTAACCAATGTTGGGGCGGATATTGTTGACTGGTATGAAGTAAAGTTTAAAGATGCCAAAATGAATGAGTATTGGCACGACGGACAATGGAAAAAGATTACTAAGCGTCCTGAAAGATATATTATGAAGAATGGAGATGTTGTGTTAGATACTGTTTTGTTTACGCATCATGGACCAATTGTATATTTAGATAATGAAAAACCATTCAAGAAAAATATTCCGACGGGTCATGCACTTAGATGGATTGCACATGATAAATCTCAAGAATTAACGACTTTCTATCAGCTAAATCGTGCTAAAAATTATGATGATTATGTAAAAGCTTTGAGCTTCTACGCTGCTCCAGCACAGAATTTTGTCTTTGCGAGTAATCAAGACGATATTGCACTTTGGGTAAATGGTAAATTCCCTTTGAAAGCGAAATTACAAGGAAAATACATTTTAGATGGCACTGATAAAATGGCAGATTGGCAAGGATTTATTCCTCATGCACAGAATCCGCATGTGAAAAATCCAGCGAGAGGTTTTGTGAGTTCAGCCAATCAGTCATCTACCGACCCAAGTTATCCATATTATATCAATTGGGAATTTGCGGCATCAGAACGTGGCAGACGCATCAATCAGCGTTTAGAAGGCATGAGTAAAATTACGGTTGATAGTTTAAGAGCTTTGCAAAATGATAATTATAACCTTAAAGCGGCTGGTATTTTAGATAAATTAATCAGCTTGATAAAAGCACCAACAGCCAAACAAGCCAAAGCCATAAAAGTGTTACAAACTTGGAACAAGCAAAATGATGTAGCCGAAATAGCACCAACGATTTTTGAAACATGGTCGAATTTATTGTATGAATCTATCTGGAAAGATGAATTTGCTTACGATGAAAATATTCCCATGAAGTATCCATCTTTGGATAAAACCATTCAATTAATCAAGCAAGAACCAACTGCAAAATGGTTTGATAATGTAAATACAAAAAACAAAGTAGAAACATTGGAAGAATTAGCGAGTACTTCCTTAATCGCTACTTTGGATAGTTTAACAAAATGGCAAAAAGCCGATATGGGCGATACTTGGGCTTGGGCAAATTATAAATCTACCGACATCAAACATTTAATTCCTGGTTTGGATGCTTTCAGTAAAATGAACGTGAACATTGGCGGAGGAACAGGGATTGTCAATGCTACAACCGAACGCACAGGACCATCTTGGAGAATGATTATACAATTAGGGAAAAATAATGCTGTGAAAGGGTACGGAGTAATTCCCGGCGGGCAATCGGGAAATCCGGGCAGTCCGCATTATGATGATATGGTTGAAACTTGGCGACAAGGAAAACTCAATGAGTTATTGTTCCTACAAAATAAAAACGAGAAGTCGGCAAGAATCAAAAAGACAATCAAGCTAACGAAGTAAGGACATAATTTTAAATTCAAATCAGACATCAAAATGACAAATAATATATCAACAACAAATAAAGAAAGTACTTTTTTAGGAAAATTAGTTTCAGCATTTTTTAGTCCACTTACCTCAATTATTATCATGTTGGCTTTCGTGAGCCAATACTTTTTCGATTGGTGGGTAATTGCATTAGCGTCTTTTACAGCCTGTTATTTACAGGCAAAATCTAGCGGAGAAGCCTTCCGAAAAGGAGCAGGAGGCATTGCAATGCTTTGGCTTTTGGTAACTTTATATTATCATATTGCTACAGATGGAATACTTTCTACCAAAATTGCAAGTATTTTACCTTTGAATGGAAACGCTGGTCTTTTAATCGTTATTACCGTATTGATTGGCGGTTTAGTAGGTGGTTTTGCAGGCATGAGTGGTTACTTAGTGAGAAGTTCACTCAATAAATAATTGGCACGAAGGCTTTGAAAATGAATGAAAGCACTTAAATTGTAACTTCTTAACAATTAAATAACTTATTGTTATAGGTACTTTTTGGTATTAACTATTTGATTTTCAGTATGATGTTCTGCTGAATACTTCATTTTCAAATTGCCACAAATTTAGTATATTTGTTAAATTTTTATCTTCTAAATACCCCAACCGAAGACAAACATAATTCAAAAATTATCCCTTGGGGCAGGGGCTTTAACTGAAATGAAAAAATTATCCCTAATCTTGTGCAGTGGCTTATTAGCAATTGGATGTTTCTCGTGTGATAAATCTGCCAACAAGGAAACCGCTGCTGCTAGTTCTTCAACATCAGCTGCTAGTGGCGAAAAGAAAACAGTTTATGTCAATACAGATTCATTATTGGCAAACTATCAATTTTATAAGGATGCTCAAAAAGAATTTGAAAATAAGGGCTACCGTTTACAAGTAGATTTAGGTCAACGTGAAAGAGGCTTACAAAGTGAATTACAAGCAATTCAACAAAGAGCTCAAACAATGACGCAAGCAGATTTACAAGCTGCTGACATGATGTTGAAGAAAAAAGGTTCTGAATTACAGCAGTACAGCCAACAAAAACAAGCAGCTTTAGCCGAAGAACAAGGCAAAAAAATGCAAGAATTGTATGCTAACATTCGTGAATACATCAAAAAGCATAATGCTGAAAACAAGTTTGAATTCGTTTTAGGTTATACTTTGAGTGGCGGTGGAATTCTTTTTGCTGACGATAGTGCTGACAGAACAAAAGAAATCATTGAAGGCTTAAACAAAGAATATGCTGAGAAAAAAGGACCTGAAAAGAAATAATTAGAATTATTCTTCAAAGTTTTTATAATTTTGTCAAAGAAAAAGCCGTACAGATTTACTGTATGGCTTTTTTTAGCAAGAATTCTCCCTACAATTTTCAAAAACAGCTTAAACTATATCAAGATGGCAAAGGAAAGTATTGAAAAAAATATAGAAATTAAAAACAGAAGGGCATCGTTCGAGTACTTTTTTATTGAAAAATTCTCGGCAGGAGTAATGTTGATGGGAACAGAAATTAAGTCGATTCGTCAAGGAAAAGTAAATTTGACGGATGCTTATTGCTTGTTCTTAAATGAGGAATTGTACATCCGACAAATGAATATTTCTAAGTACAACGAAGGAACACATTATAACCACGAGCCACTCAGAGACCGCAAATTATTATTGACCAAAAAAGAGATTAAGAAATTACAGAATAAATTGAAAGACCAAGGTTTAACCATTGTTCCAACAAGAATGTATATTTCTGATAGAGGTTTTGCGAAGATAGATATTGCTTTGGCAAAAGGTAAAAAACTATACGATAAGCGTGATTCTATCAAAGAAAAAGATGTAAAAAGAAGTATGGAACGTGAATAAAATCAGTGATTTAATACGTTCCATATTAAATCACTGATTCAATTTTTTATTCTAGTTCAATAGATTCTTTTTCACCTACTTGTTGTCTCCACATCGCATAATACAAACCTTTGTTGTCGAGTAGTTCAGTATGCGAGCCATTCTCTACAATTCTACCTTTCTCTAATACAAAAATCTTATCGGCGTGCATAATCGTTGAAAGCCTGTGGGCAATCACGATGGTAAGATGTGTATGTCCTTCTGATACTTCACGGATAGTTTCTGAAATTTCTTCTTCCGTTAAAGAATCCAAAGATGAAGTAGCTTCATCAAATACCAATAAATTTGGGTTACGCAATAAAGCTCTGGCGATACTTAAACGTTGTTTTTCACCACCTGATACTTTTACGCCACCTTCTCCAATAACACTGTCGAGTCCTTTGTCGGCACGTTCTAATAGCGTATTGCAAGCCGCTTTTTTTAGTACGTCCAAACATTGTTCATCCGTTGCTGATGGATTCACGAATAATAAATTCTCACGAATTGTTCCTGAAAACAGTTGAGTATCTTGCGTTACAAACCCAATACGTTCACGTAATTGGTCGAAATCAATTTCATTATAGTTATGTCCATTAAAAAGTATTTTACCTTCTTTCGGACTATATAAACCTACTAATAACTTCACTAAAGTAGATTTGCCTGAACCTGATGGACCAACAAAAGCAATGGTTTCACCTTTTTTAGCTTCAAAAGAAATCTTGCGAAGAGCATCTTTATTTGCAGATTGATGACGGAATTTAACGTCTTCAAATGCCAAAGAGTCAATGCTGATAACGGGATATGGATTTGTTGGTTTTACTTCTACAGGAATTTTAAAAATATCTTCAAAATTCTGTAATGAAACTTCTGCTTCACGATAAGTATTTACTACGTTTCCAATTTCTTGTAAAGGTCCAAAAAGGAAGAAAGAGTAAATATTTAATGAATAAAATTCACCGATGGTGATTTTGTTTTCGTAAATCAAATAGATTAGCACCAACACCATCAAAGCACGAATGAAGTTTACACAAGTGCCTTGCACAAAAGACATCGAACGAACATAACGTACTTTTTTGAGTTCGAGTGCTAAGATTTTTTGCGTGGTAGCATTGAGCTGTGCAATTTCTTGTTTGGCTAAACCTAATGATTTTACCAATTCTATATTGCGTAAAGATTCTGTCGTAGAACCTGCCAAACCTGTTGACTCTTTTACAATTTGAATTTGAATGGTTTTAATTTTTTTACTCAAAACCGAGCTAATCCAAGCAATGAGTGGTCCAGTTACTAAGAATAAAGGCAGAATCATCCAATGAACCGAAAAGGCATAAACCGAGATAAATATCAAAGCAATGACCGATTGGAAAAGAATATTGATTCCGACAGAAATTAGTTTTTCAACATCAACTCTTACTTTTTGTAATTTACCTAAAGTTTCACCAGAACGTTGATCTTCAAAAGATTCATAAGGTAATTCAAGCGAGTGACTAATGCCATCGGCATAAATTTGCGCTCCAACTCGTTGAGTAACAGTACTGATGAAATAATCTTGAAAATTTTTAGCGACTCTACTCACAAAAGCTACTCCGATTGAAGCACCAGAAAGTGGCAAAATGGCATAAAGAAATTCTTGAATGGTGTGATTATCAGAACGATAAACGGTTGCTACATCATCAATGATTTTTCGGAAAATGAAAGGGTCAAGTAATGAAAAGATTTGATTGATGGCAGCTAAGAGCAATGCTCCCAAAACAGTGGTTTGGTATTTTTTGAGGTAACGGTAAAGTATTTTCATGTGGATAATTTGCTGAATTAAAGACTACTTATTAACCCAAAGCTCAAAAAATAAGTTCTCAAGAATACAATAGGCTTAAAATGAAACAGCCACAAAACTCATTTAAAAGAATTCTGTGGCTGTTTTTGGTATATTATGTTTATTTAAAATCGCTTCAATGCCATTTCAGAAACAGTTTGTCCGATTGATAAAGACGACGTTGCCGCTGGCGAAGGAGCATTCAAAATATTGATTACTTTTTCATCTTCAATGATTGAGAAATCATCAAGTAAACCACCAGTACGGTCGCAAGCTTGTGCTCTTACACCTGCACCACCTTCAATTAAATCAGATTCTTGAATTTCTGGAATTAATTCTTGCAAAGCCTTTGTGAAAGCTGCTTTCGAGAAACTTCTGTACATTTCACCCAAACCCGTTTCCCAATATTTTGCGGCTACTTTCTGGAAACCACCCCAAGTAAGTGTATCCCACAACTCTTTTGGATCGATGTCTAATTTTTTATAACCTTCTTTTCTGAAAGCAAGTACAGCATTTGGACCAGCCTCAATTCCACCACGCATCATTCTTGTAAAATGTACTCCTAAAAATGGGAAATTTGGGTCAGGAACAGGATAAATTAGGTTTTTTACTAAATAATGTTTTTCAGGACGAATCTTAAAGTACTCTCCACGGAAAGGAACAATACGCACATCAATCGGTCTGTCTTGTGACATCTGTGCTATTTTATCTGAATACAAACCAGCACAATTAATAACCAATTTGGTTTCATAAGTATTTCTTTCTGTTTTGATGATTGATAAAGAATGTCCTTTGGTTACGCCAGTTACTTTTTCACCAAAGAGTAATTCAGCACCAAGTGTTCTTAATTTGTCCGCCATTTTTTGCGAAACGACTTTATAATCAACAATACCAGTTTGTGGAACCCACATTCCTTCTACACAAGTAACGTAAGGTTCATACTCTTTTACTTCCGAAGCTGAAATTTTACGTAAACCTTCCAAGCCATTTTGTTGACCACGTACATAAAGATTTTCAAGCTGTTGGCGTTGCTCTTGTTTGGTCGCTACAACTACTTTACCAGTCAATTCGTAAGGAATATTTTCTTGATTACAAAAATCAATGAGTTGATGATAGCCTCTAATACAGTTTGTTGCCTTCAAAGAACCTGGCTTATAATAAAGCCCAGAGTGAATTACACCAGAGTTATTACCTGTTTGATGAACGGCTACTTCACGTTCTTTTTCAAGAACCAAAATTTTCATTTCTGGTCGTTGTTCCTTGATTTTTAGAGCGGTAGCAAGCCCAACGATTCCTCCACCGATTACGATAATATCGTGCTGCATAATATATTAGGATTTTCTCGTGTAATGTTTCTGCAAAAACAGGCTGTAAAGATACAACAAAAAGACCTGTGACGATTTAAAACATCACAGGTCTTTTCAAGAAGTCTTTTATTTTACTTATATCGGCGATAGTTTATAAACAGTTACGATTTCAGTAACCGAAGCAGACGATACGCCTAAAAATGCTAAATTCATCGACCAAGTAGCCTCATCGGTGTTACTTTGTTTCAAAACAGCATGATATTCAATGACATCCTTATTGAAAGTAATAATGTCGTAAAGCTCTGCGGGCTGACTTTCGATAGCAAGTTCTAATTGCTTATCGTTATTGAGTAACTTCCATTTCCCTTTTTGTACAACTAAACCTTGTTGAAGGCTTGTTATAGTGCCATCGGGTTTGAAATTGATTTGAATTTTGGAAATCGTATTACTCAAGCCAATATTGTTTTGTCTTGAAAATAACATCTTGTTTTTGGTGCCAGCCAGCATATTAATCTCGCTGTATTGCCAAAAACCATTGACTAGCGTTTGCTTAACGCTAATAGTACTAATAGAAGTGCTTTTTACACTTGAAGGAACAACCTTTTCTAAAGGTGTTATGCTTTCATCGCAACTAGTCATCAGCCCGATACATAGTACCGAGATGATAAAGAATAAAGATTTTCTCATGAAATTTAATGGCGGTTAAATTCATTACAAATATATTAGTAAAAATGACATTGCCAAATGCTCAAAGTCATACTTGAATTTATACTTACTTTAAAAAGATAAATCCGTGTTTTTCGTTATAAATTTACGATAAGCGTAGTAATTACTTTTTTTAAAGCTGAAAATTCTACTCGAAATTCTGTCTCTGTCTTTTGTTTTCATCGAAAGCCATCAAAATGAAGTAGAAAAACGTCCGAATTAATGTATTTTTTAAACGAATCAAACAAATGAAAACGATTTACCTTCTGCTCTTTTTGATAAGCTTATCTTCTGCTTTTTCACAAAATACTGAATCAGTAAATAAGCAATACTTTCACCTAAAACTGAAAGTATTGGATGTTGAAAATCATAAAAGTTTAGAAGGTACTTCCTTGAAACTATATACGAAAAATAAACCTCAAGAGATTGACTCAAGTATTATTAAAAATGGTTACGCAATTTTTAAGCTTGAAAAAGGTAATGAATACGAACTTTTAGTTCAATTCGACGAGTACCTGACTCAGCGAGCTAACTTTAATGCAGCTTGTTATCTAAAAGATTCCAGTAAAGTATTTTGTGTTTCAGGAATTGATATTGAGCATATCAGTAAACTTTCTAAGCAAAGCAATTTGATAGAAGCTTCAATAAGTATGAAAAGGATTAATTTGAATGATGTTTTTGGTGTTGAACGTATTCATTATGATTTTGATAAATGGGAAATCAGAAAAGATGCTTGGGAAGGATTGAATAATTTAATTCAGTTGCTGAAAGATAACCCAAGTATCAAAGTAGAACTTGGTTCTCATACTGATAGCCGTTCGGATGAAGTTTACAACATGACTTTATCTCAAAAACGTGCTGACGCAGCCGTTAATTTCATCGTAAAGAAAGGTAAAATAGCCCAAGAACGAATTATTGCTAAAGGCTATGGCGAAAGCCAATTACTAAATCATTGTAAGGATGGTGTAAATTGTTCAGAGAATCAACATGCACTGAATAGAAGAACAGAAATCAAGGTTTTAGGTTACAAAACCAACAATAAATTATTAGAACAACAAAGAGGAACAGCCATTTCGGGAGCAAGAAATTGATAAACCAAAGATAATTCACTCTATCTTGCTGATTATCAAAAACTTTCTTGGTAACATTTTGTAATTACAAACAGAATGTGTAATTTTGCACTCCAATTTTTAAAACAACATTACATACTTATGGAATTACGTAATTATGAAACGGTATTCATCTTAACTCCCGTTTTGTCTGAACAGCAGACAAAGGATGCCGTTGAAAAGTTCAAAAAAATCCTAACGGATAACAATGCTGAAATCGTAAATGAAGAAGCATGGGGAATACGTAAGCTGGCGTATCCTATTCAAAACAAACAAACTGGTTACTATTACATCGTTGAATTCAAAGCAGAAGGAACGTTAGTAGCTAAATTGGAACTTGAATACAAGCGTGACGAAAAAGTGATTCGTTTCTTGACAACTGTTCTTGATAAGCACGCAGTTGCATATAACGAGCGTAAGCAAAAAGGTTTAGTAGGTAAGAAACCAGTTGCTGCAGAAGCTAAAGCAGAATAAGTAAGACATTCACGAAATTCAACATTTTGAAATCATGACATTAGTAAACGAACCAGTTGACAAAAGCGTAATCCGCAAAAAATATTGCCGTTTCAAAAAATCAGGCATTAAATATATCGACTACAAAAACCCTGACTTTTTATTGAAGTTAGTAAACGAACAAGGAAAAATTCTTCCTCGTCGTCTTACTGGTACTTCTTTGAAATTTCAACGTAAAGTAGCTGTAGCTATCAAACGTGCTAGACACTTGGCTTTAATGCCTTACGTGGCTGACGGATTGAAATAGTTATCATAAATAAGGTTTTAGATAATAGGTTTTAGGTAATAAAAGATAGGCTGAGAGTTTAACTGTCGCCTCGAAGTAAAGCCCTAATATCTTAATAAAATAAAAAAATGGAAATCATCTTAAAGACTGACATCGCAGGTCTCGGTTATAAAAATGACGTAGTTACCGTAAAACCAGGATACGGACGTAACTACTTGATTCCACAAGGTTTCGCAGTTCAAGCGACGGGATCAAACAAAAAAATTCTTGCTGAAAACATCAAGCAAGTAGCTCACAAAGCTGAAAAAGTGAAAATGGATGCAGTTGCTTTGGCTGAAGCTATCGGTGATATTACTTTAGCAATTGCTGCGAAAGTAGGTGAAAGCGGTAAAATCTTTGGTCGTGTTACTACTATCCAAATCTCTGAATCTTTGAAAGAAAAAGGATTTGATGTAGATAGAAAGAAAATTGCTTTGGATACAGAAGTGAAGTTTGTTGGTGATTTCACTGCAACACTTGATTTACACAAAGAAGTGAAACACAAAGTGAAATTCACTGTAGTAGCTGACTAATTTATTAAAAATGGTTTTATAATCCTTTTTGTAAATTTTATTATAATAAAGAAAGCATCTCATAATATGGGATGCTTTCTTTATTATGTACTTATGTCAGTTTTCTCAACAGTTTAATTGATAGTTGTACTAGAGATGTTTAAGCCATAGTGTGATGCTGATAATATTTTTACTTCGTTATTGTAAAAACTAAAGAGGTAAATGTCATACTTGGCATTTGGTAGGGTTGCGTAATGTATTTTTTCTTCAAAATTATTTTCAATTAAATCACCTTTCTTTAAGATATTTTTTATGGAAGAAGCTTTTTTACTTACAGGGAAAAGAATATTGTATTTTTCAGACCTAAATAAGACAAAAACATTTTCGTCAAAATCATGATATGAAAAACTTGTAGGATTTCGAACTATGAAAAAAGGGAATTCGAATAGTGCCTTTGGAGATTGACTATTTTTTTCAAATGGAGCCTCCACAAGCATTTTCTTTATTAAAGGATCAGTTTCTGGCGTAAATCGACAAACACCTTGCTTCAAAGATACAGCCATTACATCGTTGATAAACTTCATATCACCTTTTCTGAAGCCGTGCAATCCACTTGGAAATTTTATTGGAAGTTTCGAAAGCAATACTGGTTGCATTGTTTCATGATCATCAAATGTTCTTGTAGAGTCATTTCTGAAGAAAAAATACCTGTTATTCAATTCGAAATTCGCACTGAAAACCTGCATTTCCATTCTTTTATTAGCAAATTTTGAAAGAGAAATAGCATAAGTATAAGCCATAAAAACAAATGAAAAAGCTACTGAAACTCCTACAAATGTTTTTATTAGAATCGTATTTTTTGCCAAATCCTTGATTTTTGAAAAAAGATATAAATAAGTACAAGCCGTTAATAACAAAGGATAAATCATATACCTTGATTCCTGTTTCCCATTTCTTAAAAAGAAAGTTAATACGATAATTGCTAGACAAATTGATGTGATACCAAAAAGGAATAGTTTTGTCGTTTTTTCCTTTTTAAAGTAAGTCCTTAAAACTTCAATACCAAAAAATATATAACACGAGAAAATAAGAGCTCCAAAAGCATAATTAAGGGCTGTATTTACTTTTTGCTGAGAAAAAATAGGTTCAATTAACAAACTTGGCATCGCTATAATAGCTATTAATTCTTTGGGATGTTTTAGCCTTTCGAGAATTACACTTTTGTCTGGATAATAATCTGGTTGAGTATAATTAGCGTAGTAGAGAAATACAGCGATGATAGATACAATTAGCCAATAAAAAGCATTTTTGTTTTCTCGCTGCAATAAAAATAATACAAAACCGACAGGTGCTAGAATCATACTAGAAGCACTTGTACTAAGCGATAGTGCAAAAAATATAATACTCATATTTATTTTATTTTGTGTAATAGAATAAATAGCAAATACCATAAATAAGACTACCGTATAATTTTGTAAAGATGCCATTGCCCATAGTGCATTCTCATGTGTCAATGGTGAAAACAGCAAAATACTTATTGGTACTAAAGCCAAGTAATTCATGTCCGAAAACTGTTTTACAAGCAATTTTAGTAAAACCAATATTGACGATATTCCAATCAACATAAATACTTTATAGTTCAATGTTCCTGCAACGCTGTAGTATAAAAACATTATTAGCTTTGTGTAGGCTATTCGGTGTTCGTTATATTGCTGGAAAAATGAAAGCACTTTTTCTGTAAAGCTTAGCCTTTCGTGAAGTAAAAGAAAGTTGTTTAATACGATATCGTCGTTGAATGGGAAATTAACAGAGAAGGTAAAAAAGCAATAAAAAAATACAAGTATTGGGCATAAAAATAATAAAATACTAATTAGTTTAGATGGGCTTAATACTGAACTGGTTTTTAAAAACAGGTTCTCTTTCAAAGAATTCATTGGCTATTAATTTATTTAAGTAGTTAAAATTAAGTAAATTTTCGTGTGTACTGTTATGATTACTGAATTCCTATTCTTTAAAATTCAAAAGGGGCAGTAATTCAGTGGCTTTTCGCTTGGTTCGCATTATATAAATTTTCAAATAAAGTACAGAAAGCATCTCAGATTATGAGATGCTTTCTGTACTTTTGTAGGATTTTTCTACGATTGCACATCGATTTTTGATGATTAAAACAACGCTTTTTTGACTATTGCGTCTTGCACTTCACAAACAATTTTTATCTTTAAATTCAGTGAATATGTTTAATAGATTGCTACTGATATTTTTGCTCATCAGCATTCCGACATTATTGTTAGGTCAAATTACGATTACATCTCCAGTACTCAGACAGGTTTTTCAACGCAATTTGAAAAACGAAGCTATTGTAGCTGTAGCAGGGAGTTATTCACAACCCATTGATACGATACAAGTAAGAATGATTCCTGTAAAAGCTGGACAAGGTATTGCGATAGATTGGACATTATTAAAAGCTAACCCACTTGGCGGCTTATTCAAAGGTTCAATTACGGTAAAAGGCGGCTGGTATTCTATGGAAGTGAGAGGGCTTTTAAGAGGGAAAGTGGTTGGAACTGTTTCAAAGATAGAAAAAGTAGGTGTTGGCGAAGTATTTGTAATTGCTGGTCAATCAAATGCTGGTGGAAGTGGCTTGCGTTCTGCAAACGAAACTCCCGCTTCTGACGATAGAGTAAACTGTGCAGATTTTTTGAAAGATTTTGGAGATAACTTTTACAAAGCAGGATTTGATCCACAAAATACAAGTTATATTACTTATACAACTTCTAATTTTTCAATTATTCAATTTTCTCAATTAAGTAAAAAAGTTACGATTGGTCCACTTGGTCTTGGTCCATATTATTGGGGAAAAGTTGGGGATGCTTTAGCTTCAAAACTGAACGTACCTATAATGTTTTTTAATACGGGTTGGGGCGGTGCTTCAGTTAGGGCTTGGAGAGAAAGTGCAGAAAATCCCAATATGGCAGTACTCAACGATTTTCAAGATATAGATGTTCCTACTCGCTATTTACCTGTAGGATTTCCTTACGAAAACTTGAATGCTGTTTTACGATATTATGGTATCAATCTAGGTGTGAGAGCCGTACTTTGGATAGAAGGCGAAACGCAAAACTTACTTAATCTGGAGGCTATAGCACAAGGTAAGCCAGCTCCAGTAACGATTGAAAATTATTTAGATAATCTTCAACGTTTAATCAAAAAAAGTCGCCAAGATTTAGGAACCAATAAATTGGCATGGGTTGTAGCTCGTACTTCTTATTCAAGTCAACGAGGTTGCGATTCTATCATATCTCCACCCAAACCATCGCCTATTATCGTAAATGCACAAAATCAAGCAATTACGACTGATGCTCTCAGACCGATTTTTCCAGGACCTTTTACCGATAATATTCAAGTAGATTTTATTGGAGAAAGAGACCGTTGTGTACATTTTTTTGGAAAAGGCCTAGACGATGTTGCTGACGCATGGATAAAAACTTTGACGGTTGATAATAAAGATTTCTTTGAAACGGTTGAACCCATTTCTGCAGATACGATTCCAAGTATTAGCTTGGAATGTCTTTCAACTGATTTAGTAAGATTAAGCTTGCCAGCAGGTTATCAGCAGTATAAATGGGTTAATGAAGAAAACTATAAAGAATATACAAGTAGAACTGTGGATGTTCCCGCAGGAACTTATTTTGCGAGAGTCACTCGTGCAAATGGGAATATTATACAAATACCAAGTTTTACCGTAAAAGCAAATACTCCACCGAAAGCACCCGTAATTAAAGCGATAGATGATGTTAATTTTTGCATTGGAACAAGTGTTTCAATACAGAGTACAACAGAAGCCGAAAACCCGATTTATCAATGGATTGGTACTAATCCGAATATTACTCCAACTAATAATATTACCGTAAATACTGAAGGATCTTATAAATTGAGAGTAGTTGATAAAAATGCTTGTCAGTCACCCGTTTCAAATGAAATAAAATTGACGATAAAACCTCGCCCAGCAGCACCTACTATTTCATTCAATAGTTCAACGGAATTTTGTGATGAGCAAAGTGTTACTTTGGTGGCATCAAATGAAGGAGCTTCTGGCTATTTATGGAGTACTGGCGAAACTACCCAAAGTATTGTAGTTAAAAAAGCAGGTACATTTTCCGTTCAGACTCGTGGAGCTAATAATTGTTTATCGCCAATTTCTAAAGATAATATTACGACTTTCGTTAATCCTTTACCAAAACCACCGACTATTAGTGCTTTGAGTAGTGTGGCATTTTGTGATGGTGCTAGTGTTAATATCAATTTGACTGCTCCGGATTCCCAAAAATATACTTTTACATGGGAAAGAAATAATGTACTTACCAACAATAATCCATCTTTGATAAAAGTTACTGGCACGGAATTAGTTAGAGGTTTTGTAAGAGATGACAAAGGTTGTTTGTCAAAATCATCAAATGTGATTCAAACGACCAGAAAAGATAATCCAACATCGGTAAGTATTGTTCAAAAAGGTACTTACACGTTGGGCGTAAAAACAACAGTATTGCCAACTGAATTTATTTGGAAGTACGAAGGGAAAGTATTGAGTACTTCAGCAAAAGATACTCTCATCAGAGCAATCGAAGCTGGAAATTATACGGTTCAAGCTAGAAATATCTATCAAATTCAAGGAAGTGTAAATCCATTAACTTGTATTTCGGAAGTGAGTAATTATGATTTAGCTGCTTATAGCGATAAAGGACTGTCGATATATCCAAACCCATCGAATGGAAAATTCACTTTAGAAAGCAGATATGAATTAGAGAATACCACTATTACAATTTATAGTATAGATGGTAAACAGCTTTTACAAACAAAGATAGAGTTGTTAAACTCTCAGAAACTCTTGGATTTGAGTACTTTGGCTGAAGGGTCATATATTTTAAGAGCAACGAATAATAACTTTAAAATTTCTAAAATGATACAGATTAGTAGATAAGTTCGTTTTACACAAAATCTATACTTCTGAACTTTATTATGTATTTTTACTTATCATGGATTGCCTAAGCAAACTTTCTATGATAAAAACAATATTATCCTTACATAAGATAAATTCAAAACAATAATTCTGATGATGTTATCCAAAAGAATTCTTTTACTGATATTAATAACCAGTTTCCCAACTTTACTTTTTTGTCAGATAAAGATTACTTCACCGCAAAACAGAGCAGTATATCAGCGTAATCAAGAGGGTTTTTCTCAGATTACGGTTTCTGGTACTTATGCTACTCAAATCGATAAAATAGAAGCCCGTTTAATTCCTGTGGAAGCTGGACAAGGAGAAGCTGTTGATTGGACAGTGATAAAACTTTTGCCCCTCAATGGAAATTTTAATGCTGTCATGAGGGTTAAACAAGGATGGTATAGTTTAGAATTAAGAGGAAGTTTAAATGGAGCAAATATTGGTGGAACTTCACGAGTGGATAGAGTAGGAGTTGGGGAAGTATTTGTAATAGCTGGACAATCTAATGCCCAAGGAATGCCCCATATTGCGGGGATTGGGGCGACAAACGACAGAGTAAACTGTTTTGGTTCTGCAACTGATACCAATTTTGGAGGAGATTTCTATATTAATTTATCCCCTTTCTCAAAATTAGAAGCTGGAAGTAGAATTGCTCCAAGAGGAATGAATGGTTGGTGTTGGGGACGATTGGGCGATTTACTCGTAAGTAAATTGAATGTTCCAGTAATGTTTTTTAATGCTGCTTTCGAAGGTACTTCAAGTAGTACTTGGGCAACTACAGCGAATGGAAATATCGCACCGAATCCATATACTGGTGATACTTACAAAAATAAACTTCCTTATCAAGACCTCTCAGATGCCTTTCATTATTTTGTAGCACAATTAGGTGTACGTTCGGTTTTATGGTGTCAAGGTGAATCAGACAATTTTTTTATTAACCAAAAATTAGTGGTTGATAGTGAAAAATATCGTTCGAATCTTCAAACAGTTATCAATAAATCAAGAACTGATTCTGGTAAAGATATTACTTGGGTAGTTTCTCTAACATCTGGTGGTTCTTCAACACCTTGTAATTTTTGTAGTACACCAATCGTTACAGATGCGAATGTGATTAAAGGGCAACAAGCAGTCATTAATCAAGCTAATAATAATGTTTTTCAAGGACCTAATACAGACCTTATTCAAGTTACTGGCAGACAGGATGGAGTACATTTTAACGGTGTTGGTTTAGAACAACTGGCAAGTGCTTGGAATAATGCCTTAGACAATAATTTTTTTAGTAATTCTAAACCTCAACTACCAAACACAATTTCTGATTTAACTTTTAGTTGTGGCAATAATCAAGTAAACGTAAGTTTGCCAGATGGCTTTTCAAACTATCAATGGTCGAATAATGGATCTAATTTTGCCAATGGGGTATTTTCAACGCAACGTAACGCAACACTTGCTGTAGGTACTGATAAAACGTATTATGCACGTTATCGTGATAAGGTGGGAAATATTATTCAAGTTCCATATATTTCTTTTGTAGGTAGTGCTATTCCTTCTTCATCAATTACGGCTGGTGGTGATGTCAGTTTTTGTGATGGAAATAGCGTAGCCTTGAATGCAAATGATGCTTCTATTTATGAATGGAGTAATGGAAGTACATCAAAATCAATAACAGTTACTAATTCTGGAAGTTTTGCAGTTAGAACTGTCAATCAATTTGGCTGTCAGTCTGGGTTTTCAGCACCAGTAATTACTACAAACAAACCTTTACCTGCTAAACCTGTTATTACAGCAGGTGGTCCAACTACATTTTGTGCAGATACTGATGTTACTTTAAGCTCTTCGAGTTTGCAAGCTAATGGTTATGCTTGGAGTACGGGTAGCAATTCACAAAATATAAAGGTAAATACTTCTGGTACTTATACTGTACAGACAATAAATTCACAAGGTTGTTTTTCGCCAGCTTCAGATGGGGTAAAGATTTTAGTGAATCCATTACCACCCAAACCGAATATTGCGGCAAGTGGCCCATTAACATTTTGTGCAGATACTGATGTTACTTTAACGTCATCTTCTTTACAAGCCAATAGTTATTTGTGGAATACAGGAAGCAATACGCCGAATATAAAAACAAATACTTCTGGTAGTTATACTGTAAAGACGATAAGTACTGTAGGTTGTTTTTCTCCTGTTTCTGATGCAGTTCAGGTTTTAGCAAAACTCTTACCTCCTAAACCAATGATTACAGCTAATAGCCCAACTACTTTTTGTGCTGATACCAATGTGGTACTAACTTCATCTAATCTTCAAGCTGTTAGTTATTTATGGAGTACTGGAAGTAGTAGTCAAAATATAAAAATTAATGTTTCAGGAAACTATACTATCCGAACAATCAATAACCAAGGCTGTTATTCGCCAAGTTCGGATGGGATGAGAATCGTTGTAAACCCTTTGCCGCCAACACCAAGTATTTTACCTAATGGCCCAACTACTTTTTGTGCAGATACAAACGTTGTTTTAACTTCAACATCTCAAAATGCAGTTAAATACTTATGGAATACTGGTGCTACCAGCAATGCTATTAAAATCAATATGCAAGGGAATTATATCGTAAGAACAATTGATAACAATAATTGCTACTCGATTAACTCTCCTACAATGAGAATTACAGTCAATCAATTACCTATTACTCCTACAATTGTAACAAGTAAAGACAGCGTATTTTGTGATGGAGATAATACTATTTTGCAGATGAGTTTAGCTTCTGGGAATAAGCCAACATGGGTAGCTGCTCAGAATGGAACAGTAACAAGCTATGGAATTCAGAATTTGACAGTAACTAAGTCTGGGGCATTTCGTGCATTTCAAACAGATATTAATAATTGTAAATCTGTAATTTCTCCTAATGTTTATGTATCAGTTAAGCCAAACCCAGTTGTTGTTGATTCTATCGTTCGTTTAAGTCCATATACAGTTGCTGTAAATGCCGTTAAAGCAGACCAATATGTTTGGCAAGTAAATGGTGTGGTAAACAATACAATTTCAGGAAGTCCTATTAGGTTTACTGAAGAAGCAAATCTGAGTGTAATTGCTAAAAATGTGTATAAAACACTTTTCTATGGCGATAAATTTTGTTACTCTCCAGTCTCTAAAGAATATGTTTTTAGATATTATGATGACCGTGGAGTATCAATTTATCCGAACCCAAGTAATGGTGTTTTAAAAATTGAAGCTAGAAACGATTGGAATAACACAACTTATGAAGTCTATGATTTATTAGGAAGAATGGTGAGAAGAGGAACAATCGCTTCTTTGGATACAAGTAGAACATTAGACCTTACAATGTTGCCTGAAGGAGAATACATGTTGAGACTAAATACTGAATCTCTTTTGATTGCGAAAAGAATAATTATTAATCGTTAGTTTCTTCGATTGATAATCATAAAAAAAGCTCGATTTCAAATTTGAAATCGAGCTTTTTTTATGATTTATAATTTTGCTAAAGCTTCTTTTACTGCTTCGAAGTTTGGAACATCACCAGCGCTTTCAAGTACTTCTGCATATTGGATACTTCCATTTCCATCAATTACAAATGCTGAACGTTTTGAAACGCCTTTCATGCCTAAAACGAAGTTTTCATAAATACTTCCATAAGCCGTTGATACTTCTTTGTTGAAATCAGATAACAAATCAAACGGAAGGTTTTGTTCTGCCTTGAATTTATCTAAAGTAAAGAGAGAATCAACCGAGATTCCTATAATCTCAGCATTTAGCTTTGAATAAGTAGCGATGTTATCTCTCATTTCGCATAATTCAGCAGTACAAACACTTGTAAATGCTAAAGGAAAAAATAAAATAACAACGTTTTTACCTTTGTAATCTGAAAGGCTAATTTCTTTTTTATCAGTATTAAATAAAGTAAAATTCGGAGCTAATTCACCAATTTGTAAAGCCATTTTTTTAAAATTAAGATGTGAGTAAATATTATAGTACAGTTACTTCTTCAATTCCCAAAGCTTTACCAGCGGTTGGTGTTACTTGAAATTCAACGGCTGATTTTTTGCTATCTTTAAAAGCTTCACGAGGTTTGATACTCAAGATTTGGAATAGCTCTTGGTCATTTTTCACCGCTGGATTTGGTGTTGTTAATAACACATCTCCAGAGAAGATTGAGTTCGCACCCGCCATAAAACAAAGTGTTTGTCCTTCATAAGTCATATCCAAACGCCCTGCTGAAAGCCTAACCATTGATTTTGGCATCAAAATTCTTGCTGTAGCGATTGTTCTGACCATATCCCAGATAGAAGCTGGCTCTTGGTCGCCAAGTGGAGTACCTTTAATTGGAACAAGGTTGTTGATAGGCACAGAGTCTGGATGTTGAGGCATATTTGCCAATGTTTTTAACATTCCAATACGGTCGCCATCAGATTCCCCTAAACCAATAATTCCTCCTGAACAAACTGAAATTTTCGCTTTACGAACATTATCAATCGTATTCAAACGGTCAGCGAAAGTACGAGTAGAAATTACATCTTCGTAATGTTCTTCACTTGTATCAACATTGTGGTTGTATGCGTACAAACCAGCGTCTTTTAATTTTTCAGCTTGCGATTCTGTCAGCATTCCTAAAGTACAGCAAACTTCTAAACCCATAGAGTTTACGCCTTGTACCATTCCTAATACTTTATCAAAATCCTTGTTGTCACGTACTTCACGCCAAGCGGCTCCCATACAAAAACGTGAGCTTCCTGCATCTTTTGCTCTTTGTGCTGCTGATAATACTTCGTCAAGTTCCATTAATTTTTGAACTTTTACGTCGGTATGATAACGAGCAGCTTGTGAACAATAAGAACAATCTTCTGGACAGCCACCTGTTTTGATTGAAAGTAAAGTACTGATTTGTACCTCTTGTGGGTCATTGAATTGGCGATGCACAGTGGCTGCACGATACACTAATTCCATGAATGGGAGGTTATAAATTTCTTCGATTTCTTCTCTAGTCCAATTATTTTTTATCATGGTATCATCTTGGCGATTTTTATTCGCTTTATGTTAATTAATCAAAATTAAACATGGATTTCGGGTTTGACAAATTGATAAGCCTTTTTGTGTTTTGAAATTTATCTAAAAATTGGATTTTTTACGGATTTTACTTGATGACTATCTTTGAGATTATTTTTTTAACAATTTTTTCAAAGAAATAAATAATACACCAAAATTGGGAATGATTAGTTTTAAATTCTTTTAATAGAATATTGTATAGAATTTAATTCTATACATGGCTTGTATTTTGCTTTTTTTAGAATTTAATTCTAAAAGGGCGAATTTGTAAAATTTGTTTTTTCTATAATCAGGTGTTATTTTTGATTAAGAATCCTTCAAAAAACAAGAATCATGAGTCAGAAAATTTTAATATTCGATACAACCCTTCGTGATGGCGAACAAGTGCCAGGTTGTCAATTAAATACCGAAGAAAAATTGCAAGTTGCTGAACAACTGGAATTACTTGGGGTAGATATTATCGAAGCTGGTTTTCCGATTTCTTCTCCTGGCGATTTCCGTTCGGTTGAAGAAATAGCTAAATTAGTGAAAAACGCTACTGTTTGTGGACTGACTCGTGCTAAAAAAGAAGATATTGATGCGGCAGCAGCAGCATTGAAACACGCAAAATATCCAAGAATTCACACAGGTATTGGTTCATCTGATACACACATTAAATATAAGTTCAACTCTACTCGTGAAGAAATTCTAGCTAAAGGTGTTTGGGCGGTTAAATACGCAAAATCTTTTGTAGAAGATGTTGAATTTTTCGCTGAAGATGCTGGTCGTGCAGATTTAGTTTTCTTAGCACAATTAACAGAAGCGGTAATTGATGCAGGTGCAACAGTAGTGAACTTGCCAGATACTACTGGCTATTTGTTACCTCAACAAATGTTCCAACGTATCAACTATTTGTTTGAAAACGTTCCGAATATTCATAAAGCAGTAATTTCAATGCACAACCACAACGATTTAGGTTTAGCAACTGCCAATACTATTGCGGGTATTCAGGCTGGTGCAAGACAAGTTGAAGTAACAATCAATGGAATTGGTGAACGTGCTGGAAATACTTCGTTAGAAGAAGTAGCAATGATTTTGAATACACATAAAGATTTGGGCTACCATACAGGAATCAATTCTAAACATTTGTATCCATTCTCTCAGTTTGTTTCTAATTTGATGGGAATGCCAGTGCAAGCAAATAAAGCAATTGTTGGAGCAAACGCTTTTGCACACTCTTCAGGCATTCACCAAGATGGTTTCTTGAAGCATACTCAGAATTATGAAATCATGAATCCAGAAGATGTTGGCGTACCTTCATCAGCGATTGTATTGACGTCTCGTTCTGGACGTGCTGCCCTTCGTCATCGTTTGCAATTATTAGGTTTTGAGTTTGAAAAACCAGATTTGGACAAAATTTATACTCGCTTCTTGTTGATGGCTGATGCTCGTAAGCAATTGAACGATGAAGATTTGAAAGAATTAGTTGGATAATTTGAGTGATGAGTTTTGAGTGCAGCATGAGGAGTGGTGAGTATTTTATTCTTCACTTTGCACTCAAAACTCATCACTCTTTAAGCTTTTGCCAAATACTTTATTCCATCTAAAAGTCTATCCAAATCTTGTAAACTTGTATAAACGTGTGGAGTAACTCTTACGCCATCTAATTTTTCCCATTTTACAGGCGAAGTATGAATTTTATATTTTGCGAATAACTCTGCTTCAACTTTACCAGCTTCCATGCCTTCTATGCTAAAATGTGCCAAAGCACCCGAATATTCGGGTTTGATGGGCGTATTGAGTTTAAATTTGGGTATTTTACTTGCTTCTTTTGCCCAATAACTTTTCAAGAAATGTAAACGTGCTTCTTTTCTGGCATTGCCAATGGCTAATTGAAAATTCAGTGCTTGTCCAATAGCTTGTTCAATCATAAATGGACGAGTACCTAAGTTTTCAAATTTTCTGATATTGTCTGAATTTGGTTTGTCATTAGGAATCAGCGGAAAAATTTTACTAATTTTCTCCTTTTTCACCCAAAGCATTCCTGAGCCGATTGGTGCCGAAAGCCATTTGTGTAAACTTGTTCCGAAGTAATCTCCACCCAAATCAGGAATTTTATATTCAAGGTGAGCAAATGAATGCGCTCCGTCAATTACTACTTCAATACCACGTTTATGTGCTTCTTCAGCAATGCGTTTAGCAGGTAAAATTTGTCCGTTCCAATTAACAATATGCGTAATATGAACAACTTTTGTTCGAGTAGTCATTTGTTCTACATATTTCTGGACAATCAAATCGTTATCTTCTAATGGTAAATCAATATTCACATAATTGATTTTTAAACCTTCTCGTAGCTCTCTTTGTCGCCAAGCGTGAAGCATGTTTGGATAGTCATATTTACTCATAACGATTTCGTCGCCACGGGTTAAAGGTAAACCTAAAATTACAGTATCTAAAGCTTCAGTCGCATTACGATTGATAGCGATTTCTTCTGGAGAAACGCCTGAAAATTTGGCTAGATTTTCTCGCAATGGTTCACGTCCTTGGTCAAGAATTCTCCACATAAAATAGCTTGGAGCTTCATTGGCAAATTTTCCGTATCGTTCCACCGCATTTTGAACCACTGTTGGTGCTGGACTAACGCCACCATTATTCAAATTGATGATTTGTGGAGAAACGGTATAAGCCTGTTGAATTTGATACCAATAGTCTTCATCGGAAGCCATTAGTAGTGCAGATTTTTCTGGAGAGAAACTACTAATCGTTTGTAAGTCGTTGGATGATAAACCTTTAAAAGTTGGAAGTAAGGAAGCGCCAGCAAGCGCTGAAACTTGATTGATGAAATGTCGTCTTGTTGTCATATTTAGTTTGTTTTACATAAATATACAAAAGAATCTTCAACGAAGCGAAACCAAAGTACACAAAAAAACCAGTCAAAACATTCCTGACTGGCTTTTTCATAAACCCTAAACCAAACTATTATAATGACTATTTTTTGTCTTTTTTAACTTCTTTTTTGTTAACCAATTCACCGTCTTTCAATTTTTTTGAAACGGTTAAATATGGACCAGAAATAATGGTTTCGCCATCTGTTAAACCTGAAAGGATTTCAATATTTTCAAAATCAGAGATACCTGTTTTTACTTCTTTCATTTTTGCTTTGTTGTCTTTACCCAATACAAAAACTACTTCTTTTACTTTCTCTTTTTTGATAACTTTTTCTTCTTCCTTGTTCTCTTCTGGAGCATCCTCCTTCTTCTCTTCTCCTTCTTTAGCATTCGGGTCACGAGTGGTTACAGAAGCCAACGGAACAGATAAAACACCGTTTTTGCGGTCGGTGATAATTTCAACTGATGCCGTCATTCCTGGTTTTAATGGATAAGAATGTTTACCCACAATTAAATCTTCATAAGATTTGCGTAACACTCTAATTTTTACTTCAAATTCAGTTACTGCATCAGTTGAAACTGTAGTAGCAGAAGTTCCTAAACCATTTGCTGAACTCGCAATTTCATAAACTACTCCTTTGAATTTTCTGCCAGAAGCACTGTATGAGTCAACGTCGATAATAACGGTATCATTCATTGAAACACGTGTAATGTCGTTTTCGTTCACATTTACACGTACTTCCATTTTATTCAAATTGGCAATTCTAAGTAATTCAGTTCCAGCCATTTGAGAAGTACCTACAACACGTTCGCCCAATTCAACATTCAATTTAGAAATCGTTCCACTTTGTGGAGCGTAAATCGTAGTTTTTGTTAAATTCGCTCTTGCTTCTTTCAAAGCAGCTTCCGAACTTTTCACATTGAATGAAGCTGCCAAAACACTTGCTTTTGTTGACTCTACATCTTGTTTTGCCACCAAGTATTGTGAGTTGAATTGGTCGAAATCTGCATCAGAAATTACTTTATCATCATGTAATTTCTTGTTGCGATCATAATCAATTTTAGCTTTCAACAAACGTGACTCTGCTTGAGATTGCATTGCTTTTGATTGCTCAACTGATGCTTTCGATGAATTTACTTGTGCCTCTGCCCGAGCCAATAAAGATTCATAGTTATCAGGACGAATTTTCAAAAGTAACTGACCAGCTATTACAGAGTCACCTTCGCTTACGTACAATCCTACAATTTCTCCTGAAACATCTGGCGAAAGTTTTACTTCAATTTCAGGCTGAATTTTTCCTGAAGCTGATACTCTTTCGATAATATCTGCTTTTTTAGCTTTGGTGAATTCTACTTCTGTTGATGGTTCTTTGCCTATCAGACCTTGTTGTTTTGCAACAAACAATGCAATGCCTAATGCTACGATGATTCCACCTAATATCCACCAGATTTTATTTGAAGATTTCTTTGCCATAATGTTGGTTAAATTGTGTGACTGTTAGTGAGAGATTAAAATCACTTCATCACAAGTTAAAAGGTAAGTGGTTTATTTTGATAATAATCTAAGATTTTTGTTCTAAAAATAAAGTCATATTTTGCCTGAATTTGATTGCCACGAGCTTTATCAAGATTGGTTTTTTGTAAACTGTAGTTCACAAAATCAATAGCACCAGCACCAAATCTACTTTCAGCAGCTCTGAATGATTCTTCCAAAGCGGTTACTTGTATTGTAAGAGCATCAAAACGTTTGGCGGCATTATTCATGTTTGTATAAGCCTGTTCGATATTCTGGCGTAATGTTTGGCGAGCTTGAAGGGCGGTCAAGTCGGCATTACTTTTCTGAATTTTTGCTTGTGCTACTCTGTTTTTATTTGTGAATCGGCTAAAAATTGGGATTGAAGCATTAAAGCCAAAACCGTAATTGGCGGTATTTTTTAGTTGTTGAAAATAAGCTACTGTTCCATCTTCAACAAATCTTGCTTGAGTTACAACTAAAGGATAGTCAACTCCGCTTACATTTACAGTTCCTAAGTTAGAGCTTGTTGTACCATCTTGGCGGTAAAGTTTTTGTGCATTAGACTGGTTAGCTCCAAAGTTTGCTCCAGCTGTGATTATTGGTAAAAAGCCTGCTCGGGCAATATCAATGCCTTTTATTGCTCCTTCTATTCTTAAATCAGCGGCTTTGATAGTAGGTTGACTTTTCTCGGCAATTTCAAATATTTTAGTAGCATTAGCATCGTATCCTTGAGAAGTAGCAGGTACTGGTAATGATACTCTTTCAACACCTACATCGGTAATATTTTTATCATTCAATAATTGAATCAATGAAAGTTTAGCTAAATCTAAAGTACTTTGATTGTTGATAACCGTTGTTTCTTCGGTTGCTAACTGTGCTTTTAAGTCTAATAAATTAGATTGTGGTAAAGACCCAGCCTGAACTAATTTATCGGTACGTTGAATTTGTAAAGCAGTAATTTGTGTTTGACTCTGAGAAATAACAAGAATATCTTGAGCATTCAGAATATTGAGGTAAGCTAAAACTACTTGCAAAGAAATGTTTTCTTTCATCGCTTGTAAGTCTAATTCAGTAGCTTTCAACAATAAATCGTTTTGAAGAATGGTATTTCTCAATAAAAAACCATTGAAAATCGTTACGTTAGCATTAACACTCAAGCTATTGTAATTAATGTTTTTTTCAATATAGGTGTTAGTGAAAGGGTCAAGGCTTCGACCAAAATTGAAAGATTCGTTGATTGAACCTGTTGCATTTGGCAATCTATTATCTTTTGATTGCTTCAATTGCAAATTGCTCAATAGCATTTGATTTTCACTTTGCTTGACTGAAATGTTGTTTTTCAAGGCAATATTTACTGCTTCTTGCAACGATAACTTTGTTTCATTTCCGCTTGCTTGAATAGCGTTTTGAGCTTTTCCTTGAAAAGTCAATAAAGTAATGCCTGTTAGGATTAGTAATGAGAATTTCATAATTCTTATAATTTATGGTTCAATGTTACGAATGATTTTTGGGGCTTTAAAAATTTTTAGGATAAACGGCTACGATGCTATGATAAAAGGGAAATTGATAATATTCCATAGAATTCGCATCCTATTTAAGCTTATGCCTAAAATGTTCTGTTCTTAAAATCATCAAGTAATATGCCATCGATTATAAATGATTGTTTTACAAGTATTTATAAATGTTTGTAAACTAAAAAAGTGTCCGAAAACGAACACTTTTTGCTAAAATCGAACGGTTGATTGTATTTTTATCAAAGCTTTATTCAATAATCTGGTAAATCTGTTTGGCTTCTCTTCTCGAAACAGCATTAAAATGCCACCATTCGTAGTCAATAGGCATAAAACCAACGGCTTCCATGACGCTCCTCAGCAAAATTCTGTTAGCTACTTGCTGTTTTGTCAGTTTTCTTTGAGCTAAAAAGTAATCTTCTTTTACAGGATAAGCCAATTCCCCGAAATAATCATATTTCGTTCCCATATCCAAGGCTTTTCCATCGGCTGTAGCAATGGTCAAATCTACTGCACTTCCATAGTTGTGAATAGAGCCTTCGGCTGGATTTGCCACATATTTTGCACGTTCTTTAGGCGAATATTGACTAAGAGTATTCCAAAGTATTTTTTGAATACTTAATGGACGACCGCCGTCATACACCAAAAGTCTGTAATTAGGATTTTTTTGTTGGAGTAAAGCATTCGCTTTTTTTAACATTTGTGCTGGACGTTTCTGCATAAAACAATTGATAATACAACCATAAACGTCTTTGCCAACAAAATTATCAGTCGTTGAATATTTCAATTCAACGAGAATAGAAGAATCAATTTCTTTGACATTGACTAATCCTTGTTGAATCATTTTCTTTTCGTATTCACAAGTCGATGTCGTTTGTAGCTTTGAAGATTTCTTATTTTCTTCGTTTTTAAAGCTTTTATGCTTGGCTATAAAACTGGATGCAGCCAGTGACAAAAGTAAGAGACTAAAAATATGTTTTCTCATATTGTTGATGTTCATTGGAGAATAAAATATAAATTTAAGGGTGAATTATTTTGAATAATGTAAATAAAGCCATTTTTTGCTTTTGATACTGCTATTTTTAAATTCTAGAAACTCATTTTCAAAATTGAGATTATCAAACCAATTAACACATGGCCTTAAATTACCTCTGGATTGCCTTCTTTATTGTTGCTTTTGTCGTTGCTTTAATCAAACTCATTTTTACGGGTGATACCGAAATTTTCAAATTAATCATTGATGGAATGTTTGATTCTTCCGAAGTAGCGGTAATGAAAATTGCATTGCCTTTGGCTGGCGTGATGACTTTCTTCATGGGTTTGTTAAACATTGGCGAGCGTGCTGGAGCAATCAATTTTTTGGCTCGTTTAGTTGGTCCATTTTTCAATCGTTTATTTCCTGAAATTCCTAAAAATCACCCAGCGAATGGACAGATGATTATGAATTTCTCAGCCAATATGTTGGGTTTAGATAATGCTGCTACACCTTTTGGACTAAAAGCGATGCAGAGTTTGCAGGAATTGAACCCGAGTAAAGATGTTGCCTCTAATGCACAAATCATGTTTATGGTTTTGCACAGTGCTGGGCCAGTGTTAATTCCCCTCAGTATTATGGCACAGCGTTCGATTTATGGGGCGGCTGATGCTTCAGATATTTTTATTCCATGTCTGATTGCCACTTATGTGGCTACGGTTACGGGCTTGCTTTTTGTCGCAATTCGTCAGAAAATCAATTTGTTTGATAAAGTAATTATTTCATGGTTAGGTGGCATTTCATTGTTTATTGGCTTGATACTTTGGTATTTTTCAAGTATTCCGAAAGAGCAAATTGAAGTAGTGTCAAAAGTGGCATCCAACCTTATTTTATTTACGTTTATTATTTCATTTTTATTGGGAGCTGTACGCAAAAAAGTAGATGTTTTTAGTGCTTTTATTGAAGGAGCAAAAGGTGGTTTTGAGACTTCGGTCAAAATAATTCCTTATTTGGTGGCAATGTTGGTGGCGATTGGAGCTTTACGAAATTCTGGTGCTTTAACTTGGGTTGTTGACGGAATGAAATTTGCTTTTTCTTTAACGGGAATGAACACCGATTTTACGGACGCTTTGCCAACGGCTTTGATGCACCCTTTGAGCGGTGGAGGCTCAAGAGCAATGATGATTGATACCATGAAAACCTTCGGTGCAGATTCTTTTGCGGGACGCTTGTCATGTGTTTTTCAAGGTTCTTCGGATACCATTTTTTATGTTTTAGCCTTGTACTTTGGCTCAGTGAATATCAGAAATACACGCTACACACTTTGGGCAGGTTTAACAGCCGATTTAGTCAGTGTGATTACTGCCATTTGGGTGAGCTATATTTTCTTTCATTAGGCTGTTGTTGGCTTTCAGAAGTCGGCTATCGGATGTTGGATTTGTGTTGCTTTAAGGTTTAGAAACGCCAATTTTAATTGAACAACAAGCGAAAAAATGATAAAACTGATTTTAAAACTAAACGAGTAGCGGCAATCCCTTGCGGTTGCCTCTCTCGAAACGGCAACCGCAAGGGATTGCCGCTACTTCAGTTATTGATTACCAACTGAATCTTTTGTGCTGTATTTCAAAAATCAGTTTTTTGAAATACAGCATCTTGCGTCTAAAATCTTGTATCTTGTTTCTTATGTCCTAAAGTCTTCAAATCTATGAAAACAAAACTCTACTTCTACACAATTCTACATTTGCATCCGAAGCAAATATTTTATCAATTGTATTATCGAACAAAACGTTTGGTTAGAAAAATACTTCGCTGGCAATATCCCAAAATGATTGAAGCAAAAAGTTTTAGATTACATTTACAGCCTTCAATTCCTACTAAAAAGACTTATTTCCCAACCGAAAATCGTTTTGTCTTTCTGAATCAATCCAAGTATTTTAATCAAACAATCGACTGGAATGATGAAAAATCTTTCGGAAAGTTATGGACATATCAGCTCAATTATTTTGACTTTCTGCATCAAAATGACTTATCCAAAGAAGAAGGTTTAGCTTTGATAAATACTTATATCAATACTTCAAGCATCAGCACAGGTTTAGAGCCTTATCCGATTTCTTTGAGAGGCATCAATTGGATAAAATTTTTGACTTATCATCAAATTCAAGAACCAAAAATTGATGCCTTTTTGATGGCTCATTATCGTATTTTGAGTAACAATCTTGAATACCACATTTTAGGAAATCACTTATTGGAAAATGCCTTTTCCTTACTTTTCGCCGCTTATTATTTTAGAGATAAGTACTTTTTGAAAATTGCTACCAAGCTTTTAAAACACGAACTAAAAGAACAGATTTTAGCTGACGGTGGACATTTTGAATTATCGCCCATGTATCATCAAATCGTACTGTTTCGTTTGCTCGACTGTCTGAATTTGGTGAAAAATAATCCTGATTTTGGCGAGTACTCCATAAATGAATTGTTGAGGACTATTGCTCAAAAAATGGTAGATTTTCTAAATGAAATTACTTTCAGAAATGGCGATATTCCATTAGTAAATGATTCCGCACAAAATTTTGCTCCCAATACTGCTGAACTTTTAGCGTTCGCCAAAAGCTTAGGTTTATCGCCCAAACCGACGAAAATCAAAGAAAGTGGTTATCGAAAATTTATGAAAACTTCCTTTGAATTGTTTGTCGATGTGGCTGAAATTTCTCCCAAATACTTATCTGCACACGCTCATTCCGACACTTTTAATTTCATCCTGTACATTCGTGGAAAGCCTTTTATTGTGGACACTGGTACTTCTACCTATCAGTTTGCTGAAAGGCGACAGCAGGAACGTTCGACTGCGGCACATAATACCGTTCAAATTGGGGATTTTGAACAATCGGAAATTTGGAGTATTTTTAGAGTAGCGAGGCGAGCGAAACCAAAGATTTTATCAGAATCAGCCAATCATATTTCGGCTTCGCACAACGGCTATCAGCGTTTGGGAATTGTTCATCAAAGAGATTTTTATTCAGAAGAAAATCAAATTATTATTCGTGATAGAATACTTGGGAACGAAAATTTTCCAGCAAAAGCATTTTTACACTTTTGCCCCAACATCGAAATCACCGTTACCGAGAATACCATTCAAACCGATTTTGCCACAATTACTTTTTCAGAAAAGGTAGAAATTTCGCTGAATGAATACTTATTAGCCGAAGAATTTAACCTGCTAAAACCGTCCAAATTTGTACTTATTTACTTTCAAAGTGAATTAACAACTACAATTAAACTACTTGAAGCTTATGAAAATCCTCGTCCTAAGTTTTAACTTTCAGCCAGATTTATGTGCAGGTTCGTTCCGAAGTACTGCTTTGGTGAAAGCTCTTCAAGCAAAAATTACTTCTACGGATTCGATAGAAGTACTTACCACAACACCAAATCGCTATCACAGTTTTAGCAATCAAGCCCCAGTTTTTGAGCAAAAGAATAATCTAATCATTCGCAGAATTCCTTTGCCAGCACATAAAAACAGTATTTTCGGGCAAATTTTTGCCTTTATATTTTACGCCAAATCAGTACTGAGATACACCCAAAAATATGAATATACTTTGATTTACGCTTCTTCATCTCGACTTTTTACGGCATTCCTCGGTGCGATAATTGCTCGCCGAAAACCAACTTTACTTTTTCTGGATATAAGGGATATTTTTGCAGAAGCAGTTTTAGAAGCTTTTCAAAATCCTGTTCTCAAGTTTTTTATGAAAGTATTTCTTGTACCAATCTTGAAAATAATTGAAAAATTTAGCGTCAATACTGCCCAACATCTCAATCTTGTTTCAGAGGCTTTTGCGGATAATTTTAAATACTTCAAGGGAAATGTTAGCTATTTTACGAATGGAATAGATGAAGTATTTTTAGCACATAATTTTGAACATATTCCTCAAAATCAGCCCCAAATAATTACTTATGCAGGAAATATTGGAAATGGACAAGGTTTGGAGAAAATTATTCCAGCAACAGCAAAAGCGTTGGAAGGAGATTACATTTTCAACATCATCGGCGATGGAAATACCAAAACTTTGTTAGCAGAAAAATTAAGGCTACTGAATGTAAAAAATGTCAATTTGTTTAAGCCAGTCAGTCAGGAAAAGTTGATTGAATTTTATCAGAAAAGCGATTTCTTGTTTTTGCACTTGAATGACGCCAAAGCTTTTGAAAAAGTATTGCCATCAAAGATTTTTGAATATGGTGCAAGTAACAAAACCATTATTGCCGGTGTAAATGGTTTTGCGAGAAATTTTATCGAAAAAAATGTTGCAAACGTTATTCTTTTCAAGCCTTGCGATTCGGAAAATTTGGTTAGAAAATTAGAAAATTATCGTTCTGAAGAAGTAAATCGAAGCGATTTTATCGAAAAATTTAGCCGAAAAATACTAATGGACGAAATGGCAAAAATCATTTTAGCAATGATTCATTCACCTAACATTGAAAAAAATGTAGTATAAGCTTACCTTTATGTTTTAATTCAAAAAATTATTAATTCTAAATGAAGAATTAATGAAATTGACGATAGCATTTTTTAAAATTGACGCTCATTTTGGATATACAATCAACAAAAATCGCAATTATTGGCCTTGGTTATGTAGGCTTACCTTTAGCAGTAGAATTTGGAAAAAAGTACCAAGTTTTGGGTTTCGATATTAATCAAACAAGAGTAAACGAGTTAAATGCTGGTCACGACCGAACGCATGAAGTGGAATCCTCGCAATTGAAAGCTTCTGAAAAGCTTACTTTTTCGGCTTCTCCTGAGATGTTGAGTACTTGTAATGTGTTTATCGTGACAGTACCAACGCCAATTGATAAATACAAAAAACCAGATTTAATTCCTTTGCTTTCGGCAAGTAAAACAGTCGGAAAAGTGTTGAAAAAAAACGACATCGTGATTTACGAATCTACGGTTTATCCGGGTTGTACAGAAGAAGACTGTGTACCTGTTTTGGAAAGAGAAAGTGGGCTGAAATTTAATGAAGATTTCTTCTGTGGTTATTCGCCAGAGCGTATCAATCCGGGCGATAAAATCAATACTTTAACTAAAATCAGAAAAGTAACTTCTGGCTCAACAGAAGAAATTGCTGAGTTTGTTGACCAACTTTATGGCTCAATCATCGAAGCAGGTACTTATAAAGCTTCGTCGTTGAAAGTTGCGGAAGCCAGCAAAGCCATTGAAAATGCTCAACGTGATGTAAATATTTCGTTCGTCAATGAATTGTCATTGATTTTTGATAAAATGGGCATTGATACTTCCGAAGTATTAGAAGCTGCTGGTACAAAATGGAATTTCTTGAAATTTAAACCCGGTTTAGTAGGCGGACACTGTATCGGCGTTGACCCTTATTATTTGCTACATAAATCGGAAAGTTTGGGATATTATCCACAAGTAATTCTTTCTGGAAGACGAGTAAACGATAATATGGGCATTTTTGTAGGCGGAAAACTTATTAAATTATTGATTAAAAAAGGACATAAAATCGAAGGAAGTAAAGTATTAATTTTAGGAATTACTTTCAAAGAGAATTGTCCTGACATTCGTAATTCAAGAGTAATTGATGTGTATCAAGAGCTAAAAGAATTTGGGGTACAAATTGACGTGCATGACCCTTGGGCTGACAAAAAAGAAGTACACGAGGAGTATGGCATTACGCTTTTGGATACAATCACAGAAAAGTACGATGGAATTTTATTAGCAGTTTCGCACGATGAATACAAAAATTTGGATTTGGAACAATTGAAAAACCCAGATGCAGTAGTTTATGACATTAAATCTTTATGGCAAAAAGATTTAGTGGATGCAAGACTGTAATTTTTGTTTTGCAGTTTATGATTCAATTCAAATAAGTATAAAAAAGAGATAAGCAATTTGTTTGTCTCTTTTTTTGTGTCTAATTATTAAGTAGTTATAAAAAAAATATAGCTCTTTTTTAAAATCGTTTTTATTTTTTTACTACTTTAGAATATTAATAAACCTACGTTTTACTGCCTAATCTACCCTTAGCATGAGAAAGATTCTTATCACAGGAGGAGCAGGTTTTATACCAAGCTCTTTGGCCGACAGGCTTTTACAGGATGAGCAAAATTTTATAATTGCTCTCGATAATTTTTCTACAGGGAATGAGCGAAATCTTCCCCAAAAACCGCCTTCTAATTACCAATTTCTGAAATGCGATGTCAATGACTATGGAAGTCTTTCAGAGATAATGAATCAATTTGACTTTGATTATATTTTCCATTATGCTGCTATTGTTGGCGTTCAAAGAACGCTTGAAAATCCTTTGAGAGTTTTGGGAGATATTGAAGGAACTAAGAATATTCTGAGGTTAGCGAAAGATAAAAATGTAAAGCGTATTTTTTTCGCTTCTTCGTCCGAAGTATATGGCGAATCTAAAGAGTATCCCCAACATGAGGAATTAACCCCCTTGAATGGGAAATTGCCTTATGCGGCCGTCAAGAGAGTTGGAGAAACGATTATTGAGTCTTTCAAATTTACTTTTGATTTAGATTATACCATTTTTAGATTTTTCAATACTTATGGTGCTAAACAGAATCATGATTTTGTGATTTCAAGATTTTTGAATTTAGCCTTAAAAAACGAACCGATTACAATTTATGGAGATGGTTCTCAGACTCGAACTTTTTGTTATATCGAAGATAATATTGAAGTAACGTACAAAATATTCAATGAAAATCTAGCATTAAATCAGGTAATTAACCTTGGCTCTGAAATAGAAATCAGTATTTTATCCTTGGCAGAAAAGATTATTATGCTTACTGGCTCACATTCATCTATCGTACATTTGCCTGCTCTCGAAAAAGGCGATATGGCTAGAAGAAAACCTGATAATACTAAAATGAAACAAATTTTAGGAAGAGAATTAATCTCTTTAGAAGAAGGTCTCAAACGTATTATAAATCCATACCTCTAAAATTTACCTCTATGAACACTAGCTACGAACCTTTGATTGTTTTAGGAGTCTTTTTCCTAATTTTTTCATTAGTACTGAATAATACTTTGTTGAAATATCTTAAATTTCAAGCCCCTAAAAAATCAAAACTTCAAACCCGCTGGAATATTTCCAAGAAACCAACACTTGGTGGAATTTCATTTTACATTGTGTTTTTGATTGTATTTGTGTACACAAGCCATCCGATGTTTTCACTTTTACTTCCACTGAGTATTGCCTTTGGTTTTGGCTTGATTGATGATTATTTTTTTCTTTCGCCCTTCTTAAAATTGCTAGGACAATCCTCTGTCGCTTTATTAATTGGCAATGAACATACTATTCATTTGGTTGAAAGTAATATTGTGAATACTGTTTTTACTTTTTTCTGGATAATTGGTCTGATGAACGCCATTAATATGCTTGATAATATGGATGGTATTTTGGCTTCAACGGTTTTGATAATATTGTTAATTGCTCTAATCATAAGATCTGAAGAATCAAGTTTAGAGCTAAATTTTTACATAGCTTCTATCATAGGTGCGTTGATTAGCTTTTTATTCTTCAATTGGCAACCTGCTAAAATGTACATGGGCGATTCTGGAAGTCAGTTTTTAGGAGCATTTTTGGCTTGGATAAGTATTCAATACTTTTGGAATTTTAGAGAACTAGGCGTAGAAGGTTTTCAAGGAAGACAGTTTTTAATACCAGTTTTGTCTTTTATAATTCCTTTGATTGATACTTCAACCGTTATTTTTTTCAGAATGAAAAGAGGTATTTCTCCCTTTATTGGTGGTAAAGACCATCTTACGCATCATTTGGTTTATGCGGGTTTTTCAGAACGACAAACTGTTTTATTTTTAAGTATAATTTCTTTACTTTCTGGAATGATTATCTTTTTTATTGAGGATATTCTTGCTACTAATCAATGGGTATCACAATGTTCTTGGATAATTGCCGTGTACGTTGGGCTTGTTTGGATGATGTTACAAATCTTTTACGAAAAGGGTATTAAATCCTGAATCGATTCATTTCATTACTCGTAAAATTATCAAGAAGACATTGTTTGACAATCTTTTGAAGGTCAAATAGCTTTTAGGATTTGTCTTAGTGAAATAAAAATTAACGAAATAATTTCCTCTTACATAAATTTAAAGTTGTAGGTTAAAGATGGAATAGCAGAACCAAAAATAGTTAATTGATAAGCTCTTAGTCCATTTTCAGCCTTTAAATATACAGAGTAAGCGTTCGCTCGTGCATAAAGATTATAAACGGTAAAAGTCCAAGATCCTTCCCAGCGTTTTTTGTTTAAAGTTGGGTTGTGTATTGTCCAAGAGAAGTCGAGACGGTGATAATCTTTAATTCTATCATTATTTCTATCTTTATAAAAAGGATATTTTACATTATTGAATAGTACAAAACCATCAGGAATCGTAAATGGTCGTCCTGTATTATAGACAAAAGTAAATCCGAATTCGTGGTGTTTTCCTTGGGCAATACTAATGGTTGCATTAAGACTGTGCGGTCTATCAAAATTGGTTGCATACCATTTTCCGTTATTTATTTGTTCTTCAAATCGTTCGCCTACCTTTATTTGGTTTAAAGCCCTTGAATAAGTATAATTTATCCAACCAGTGGCAGCACCTTTTTTCTTACTCAACATCAACTCAATACCGTAAGCATTGCCTTTTCCTTGTAATGTTTGAGTTTCAATATAGGGTTGAAACAAGAAATCAGCTCCGGGTTTAAAATCTATGATATTTTCGGTAGTTCGATGATATGCCTCTATTGAAAATTCGTAAACATTATCTTTAGAATTTTTGAAGTAGCCTACAGATAGTAATTGACTTACTTGCGGTTTAATATATTTATTACTTGTTGCCCAGCGTGAAGTAGGTAAGGGCGTTGTTGTGTTAGACACTACTTGTAAATATTGTCTCATTAAACTATAGCCCAATTTAATAGAACTTATTTCATTAATAGCGTATTTCAAAGCAAGACGTGGTTCAAAGCCTCCATAGTTTGCTGAAGATTGTCCTGATTGGTAAACGGTAGAATCAATCACACTAAAGTCTGATTTTGGCAATGAAGGATCGTAATCTCTGACGGTCGATGGTCCCATTGCCCAGTATTTTGAGTAACGAAGTCCTAAAGATAAATTGAAACGTTTATTGAGCATATATTCATCTTCTATATGAACACTAGACTCTATACTTTTTTCTTCTGGAGCAGATTTAAAATTAACACTTTTTGAAGTACCCGGATTTAAAGTACCCGGATTAATATTGTATAGAATCGTTCCAATACCCATTTCTATTCTATGCTCGCCAATACTATAACTTAAACTGGATTTTAGCTGATGATAGCGAATTCCAGATGCGATGGATACTTTATTATTGCTATTGAGTTCTGGCAGTAAAGTTTGAGGCTGATAATGAGTATAAACAGCAACTGTTTGGAGATTGAGTTTTGTATTGAAAGCGTGAAACCATTTCATGGAAGTATTAAAAGTACGATAATCATATTGTGTGGCTGATGCATTAACGTTTGCTATCGTTCCCAATAAATCTGTTTGAAAAAAATCTTTACTTAAATACCCCGATAATGATAAAGTATTTTTGGTATTAATCTTATAATAAACCTTCGTAGCAAGGTCATAAAAATTAGCTTTAATATTCTCTAATCTAGGAGGACCCAGTTTAAATAAAAAATCATTGAAAGATGCTCTCCCAGACACCATAATGCCCAATTTATCTTTTACCAAAGGTTGTTCTATCGTCAATCTGTTAGAAACCAAACTAACACCTCCAGTCATTTTAAATTTTTCTAAGGAAGGATTAATCATATAAATATCAATCACCGATGATGCTCTTCCTCCAAATCTGGCAGGAATTCCCCCTTTGTATAAGTCTAAACCAGCAACAGCATCAGGTGGAAAAATAGAGAATAATCCAAAAAGATGAGTAGGGTTGAAAATAGGAGTATCGTCTAAAAGAATAAGGTTCTGATCGGTTGTTCCGCCTCTAATATTAACGCCATTGGCGGCTTCTCCAACAGAAGTAACTCCTGGAAGCATTTGTAAGCTTCTCAGAATATCAGTTTCTCCCATCATTGCAGGAATTCTCTTAATCATTTTCATACTCAGAGGGTTTACTCCTAATAATGGTCTGGCTACATTATTATTACCTCCTTGGCTATTCACAACAACTTCATCTAATTCTCTAGCTACATTTACTAAGCCAACATTCAAGTTTATGTTTTTGTTGTTTACCAATAATTTTAGATTAAAAGTTCTATATCCTAAATGCGTTATAGAAAGTGCATAATTACCTTTTCGTAGAAATAAAGTATGAATCCCTGAACTGTCTGAAGAAGAATGAACTTTTTGAAAATCAACTTTTATAATAGCATCTTTCAAAAGACTGTTATCACTAGAGTCTCTAATCATTACTTTAATCGTTAAAAAATGTTGCTTATTAGCTTCCTGTGCAAAACTGTTGAAGTGCAACAATGATAGGATTGGTATTAATAGTAAAAATATTGTTTTCATCGGTTGAGAGATTATTGCCATCCTTCAGGTTTAAAAGGAGTACGAATTGCACTTTTTTTGCAAGTAGCTAATGGCGCCATCGGGTTGGGATCACGCACAATTACATGTCCTAAAATATCGGTTCGCTCTCCTTTAGCAGTTGCTCTATCTATCCAATGGCGTTTTTTTTCAATATTAACAACGTTAAAAAAACCTATTACTTTTTCATCTGGATTGGTGATATTACTAATATTACCTACGATTGCTATTGGTGGGGTATCAGCAAGCCCACCACTGGTTTGCGTCTGAGATTCAAGATTTTTATAAAAGGTATAAGCATCGGGAGAAATGCTCATTTGTTGAATTTCAATCAAACAACCAGAGGCATAATAATAGGGAATTTGTGCCACACGACGCCCAGTTACTAAGCGACCATCTGATGCCAAATCTGAGAATACATTTATCTTTTTACTTTTTATAATAGCATAACAGGTGTTTCGACAGTTGTAATCATAATAAACAACACCTGGAACATATATGCAGCTTTCTGTATAAAAATTATAAACACTGTAATTGCAGGTTTCACAAACTTCAAGTTTTTCATAGTGAGTATATCGCCACAAGTAATAATTTTTTTGTGAAGCAGGATCTTGAAAATCTATAAAAACATCATTGGCAGATATAAACTTTTTGCCATCTTCAGATACCTGACTCTGAGCGTTAAAACTATCATAAACATTTAGTATTGGTGAAGTAGGAGATATTTGTTGTGGAGTTGATTGATATGTTTGTACTCCTTTTTCATTATCATATGTTGAGAAATTTAGCGTGTATTTTTCAGAAGAATCGATATTAAAACCAACGGGAGGTACAAAAGAACTTACTTCTGTTTCTACCAGTTTTATTTTTTGTTTTGAATTAAGTAAATAAAAATAAACATCAAAAGTAGAGGCGTGTTCTGTCCTAATGTTTCCGTTTTGATAAATTGAGTACTTAATTTTGATAGTATCTGGATTTTCGACGTCATTTGTAAGCATTCCTTCTACAATCAATACTTTATTTTCTTGATTAAAAGAAACCATATATGGATCAATGCAAGCATATAGTCCGAATATGATTACAGAGAAAATAACGAAGCGACTCATTCGTGTTAAGGAATTTTTATTCATGTATTTGTTCAGAGAAATAAAGGATTCGGGTTAAATAAATTTGAAGGCAATCGTTTATAAAAGCAATCAATGATGATTTATAGGGCGTATATTTCTATCAAAGTATGCTATACGAAATAGCTATATGAATTTAATCTTATTTTATATGATTTAAGTAAAAAATATAATAATTTTTATAAAATACAGGATGTTTTGTTCTGTATTGCTGTGAGATAGCCAACAGAAGTAAGTTATCTGTAAAACATGGGCATAAAAAAACAGTAGAAAACCTGAGTTCACTACTGTTTTTTTATGATAGCAAGTGGGAAGCAGAATACTAAACCACCGTACGAATTTTCAATTCATCCATTTGTTTTTGGTCGATTGTTGAAGGAGAATCAATCATAATATCACGTCCAGAATTGTTTTTCGGGAAGGCAATGAAATCACGGATTGAATCTGAACCACCGAATAATGAACAAAGACGGTCGAAACCGAATGCTAAACCTCCGTGTGGTGGCGCTCCGTATTCAAAAGCATCCATCAAGAAACCAAATTGATGTTTTGCTTCTTCGTCAGAGAATCCAAGTACTTCAAACATTTTAGCTTGTAGTTCTTTTTGGAAAATACGAATTGAACCACCACCAACTTCAACACCGTTGATAACTAAGTCGTAAGCGTTCGCACGAATTTTCCCTAATTCTCCTGTTTCCAAATATTTCAAATCTTCTGGTTTCGGACTTGTGAATGGGTGGTGCATCGCAAACCAACGGTTTTCTTCTTCGCCGTATTCCAATAAAGGGAAGTCGATAACCCAGTGTGCTGCATATTTTTTAGGGTCACGCAAGCCTAAACGATTACCCATTTCAAGGCGTAATTCGTTCAGTTGTTTACGTACTTTATCGCCTGTTCCCGGAAGAATCAAGATTAAATCTCCTTTTTCTGCACCGAAAGCCTCTGCCCATTTCTTCAAATCTTCTTCTGAATAGAATTTATCTACCGAAGATTTTAAAGTACCGTCGGCATTGTAACGAAGGTAAATCAAACCTTTTGCACCAATTTGTGGACGTTTCACAAAATCAGTCAATTCGTCAACTTGCTTACGAGTATATTCAGCACAACCTTTGGCATTGATACCCACAACGGTATCTACTGAATCAAAAACAACGAAGTCTTTTCCAGAAGTTAAATCAACTTCTTCGCTCTTCAATTCTACAAACTTCATGTCAAAACGAATATCTGGTTTGTCAGAACCGTAATATTTCATGGCGTGTGCGTAAGTCATGCGTGATACTTCGCCCAATTCCATATTTTTTACGTTCAAGAATAAATGACGAATCAAACCTTCAAACATATTCAATACGTCTTCTTGTTCGATAAACGACATTTCGCAGTCAATCTGAGTAAATTCAGGCTGACGGTCGGCACGTAAATCTTCGTCACGGAAACATTTTACAATTTGATAGTAACGGTCGAAACCCGAAACCATCAATAATTGTTTGAATGTTTGTGGTGATTGTGGCAAAGCGTAAAATTCGCCCGGATTCATTCTTGAAGGAACGACAAAATCTCTTGCTCCTTCAGGCGTTGATTTAATCAACACTGGCGTTTCTACTTCTATAAAATCTTGTCTGTCAAGGTAATCTCTTGTAAAACGAGCAACTTGATGACGTAACTGTAAATTGGCTCTTACAGGATTACGACGTAAGTCTAAGTAACGATACTTCATACGAATATCATCGCCGCCGTCGGTATCGTCTTCTATCAAGAATGGAGGTAATTTTGCTGGATTCAGTACTTCTAAAGAAGTAACTTTTACCTCAACATCTCCAGTAGGAATTTTATCATTTTTAGAAAGACGTTCAACTACTGTACCCGTCGCTGCAATTACATATTCACGACCGAAAGTACGAGCTAAATCCAATACTTCTTTCGGCGTTTTGCCTTCTTCAAGCATCAACTGCGTAATTCCGTAGCGGTCACGGAGATCAATCCAAATCATGCCGCCTTTGTCACGTGTTTTTTGTACCCATCCACAGAGGGTAACCGTTTGGTTTACATTAGTGAGGCGGAGTTCGCCATTATTGTGTGTTCTGAGCATAAAGAATTATATCCTGCCACAGGCTTTTGTTGCGAAAATCAATAGGAATTTTCCAATTCCAGAAAGGCAGAAACTTGTGGTAAGTTTTTATTTTTTGCAAAATTACAGAAATTAGACGTTTTGAAAACTATTTGACTGGTTTAAAGATTGGTAATTATATAAAGATTAGTAAAATTGATTGAAGAAAATAAATATTTATAGGCACGATTTGGAAAATCGTGGCACAGATTTATGAAAAAAGTAGCAATCATCGGTGCAGGTATTGGAGGAATTTCAACAGCCATTCGTTTGGCTCAGAAGGGTTTTGAAGTATCAGTTTTTGAGGCAAATTCCTACGCTGGAGGCAAATTAAGCAGTTTTGACTTAAACGGTTATCGCTTTGACGCTGGACCTTCACTGTTTACTTTACCCAATTTAGTGGAGGAACTTTTTGAATTAGTGGACAAAAATCCCAAAGAATATTTTGAGTACATAAAGTTGCCAGATATTTGTCATTATTTTTGGGAAGATGCTACAAAACTCACCGCTTGGGCTGAAAATGAACGCTTTGCCAAAGAAGTAGAAGACGTTACGGGCGAGCCAGCTCAGAAAATCCTTGATTTTTTGAAAGATAGTGCTTTTAAATATGAAGTACTCGACGGACTTTTTTTACAAGATTCTTTGCATAAATTTTCTACTTGGACATCCGCCAAAGCGCTAAAAGGCTATTTGAATTTACCCAGACTTGGTATTTTCGGAACGATGAACGAAGCGAACGAAAAGCTATTTAAAAACCCGAAAATCGTTCAACTCTTCAATCGTTACGCTACTTATAATGGTTCAGACCCTTACCAAACGCCTGCTACCTTGAATATCATTCCGCATTTGGAGTATAATATCGGTGCATTTTTCCCGAAAAAAGGCATGGTTTCTATCACCAATTCTTTGGTGAAATTGGCGGAAGATTTGGGCGTACAGTTTTTCTATGAAAGTAAAGTAGAAGAAATTTTGGTAGAAAAAGACAAAGTTACGGGTATTCGTTACAGTAATATTTCGGAGAAAAGTATCGAAAAAGCATTTGATGTGGTGGTTTCCAACATGGATGTAACGCCCACTTATCGGAAATTGATGCCCCATCAAAAACATCCAGACCGTTTGCTAAATCAACCTAAAAGTAGTTCAGGCGTAATTTTTTATTGGGGAATCAAAAAACAATTTGCTGAATTGGGTTTGCATAATATTTTTTTTAGTGATGATTATCAGCAAGAATTCAACACGATGTTTCAAGAAAAAACTATCTGCAAAGACCCAACGGTTTACATTAACATTACTTCAAAACTAAAACCAGATGATGCTCCAGAAGGTTGTGAAAACTGGTTTGTACTCATCAACGCACCCGCAAATGAAGGACAAAATTGGGATAAAATTATTGCGGATACTCGCCAAAATGTAATTCAGAAAGTATCAAGAATTTTAGGTGAAAATATTGGTGATTTGATAGAATGCGAAGAAATCCTCGACCCACGCACGATTGAAACTAAAACTTCGTCGGCACAAGGAGCTTTGTACGGCAATTCATCGAATAATCGTTATGCTGCATTTTTGCGTCATGCCAATTTTTCGTCTAAAATTAAAAACTTATACTTCGTAGGCGGAAGCGTACATCCGGGCGGAGGAATCCCTTTGGCGATTTCTTCGGCAAAAATTGCTTGTAAATATATCGAAGGGTAAATAATAAGACGAAACTTTAGGGGTTTTGAAGCAATGGCTTGTCTAGCTAAAAACTAAATATTACAACCATGAAACAACTAATCACACTATTGTTTTTTTCGATTACTTTAGGGAAAGTCGCTGCCCAGAATGTATTTACTAAAGTGCCAACTTTAGCACATACGCATGAAGTAGATATTTTTTTCTTGCATGAATTGCCCATTAAAGAGCCATATTTCAAAACCCAAATGATTGAAACCGATGGGAATGATTATAACGATGCCATTGTGCAAATCAAGCAAAAAGCCCAATTGGTTGGTGCAGATGTGGTGATTATCATGAATTATGACAGAGGACATTTGATAGGAATAGGAGCGAAGTACAAGAAAAATATGACTACTTTGGATTCTACAGTGGCTTTTTTAAAGACCATTCGTATCATTCCAATCAACAATAATAAAGGCAGTGGCGATGTACAATTTGACATTGATGGTACTTTAAAACCCAATCAAAATAGAGAATTAGTTACTTATTTTGAAGATAATATACTGAATTACGATTTTGATTTTTTGATACAAGATAAATCAGCTCGTTGGCAAGAAAGTCCAGATATTTATAACCGCATTGAAAGACGCAAATTAAAGAATACCAATGGAGTAACGGTTAAAAAAATATTTCTCAGCTATGCGACTGATTCGGATAAAATTCCACAGTTTTTAGAAGTGGATGATATTAATAAAAGCTCAGCTTCGTCATCAATGTGGCATACCGAAAAGTTATTTCCCATTTATAACAGTGCAGGAAAATTGACAGAACTTAAAGTTTTTTGGAAAAATGCTTTGGTGCGTCGCCAACAATTATTTTATGATGCTAAAAATCGTTTAATCATGTCTGATTGGGTGAAATTTGAAAATCAAAAGCCTATTCCTTTTCTTAGAGTAGAGTATGAATATTATAAAAATGCGGATTTGAAATTGTAATCTTGCTTACTTTCGTAAAGTTTTAGAACTTTGCCTTATTAAATTTAAAATTTTACGAATTACATACAGAGATGCTTCAAAGAATTCAAACTTTATTATTACTTGTGGTTGCAGTGGCAATGGCAGCGGTATCAGCTTCTTTACCTATTTGGGAAAAAAGTAGTGCTAGTTTAAACGAAAAAGTACGTCTTACAGCTTTTAACTTAGAACATTTAAAAGGAGATGCAGCAGTAAGTAATAACAGTACTGCTGTTATTGGTATTTTAGCAATTATTGCTGTTTGTATTGCGATTTTTTCAATTACACAATACAAAAAAAGAGTTTTACAGATGACTTTAGGGCTCGTCAATTCAGTATTGATTGCGACAAGTTTAGGTATTTGTTTTTATCAAGTATTCAAAGTGGGCGTACCCATGTTTGAACCAGAAGTACAAGGGAATTATGGTGCAGGATTTGCCGCCGCAGTTGTAGCGATGTTAGCCAACATGATTGCCAATCGTTTTATCCGTAGAGATGAAATGCTGGTAAAATCTTCTGACAGAATGAGATAGAAATATGTAGAAGAGGAATTAGACATTAAAAAAGGCTTACAAAGGAATAAATCTTTTGCAAGCCTTTTTTCTTTTTATCATTAGGCTATTTCGACGATTAATACTTTATCTTAAATAAGTCTTTGTACAGTTTTGTGAAAATACGGTTGAAGAGCTTTGTGTCGTAAAATGGAATGAACTTCCAATAACCTTTATAATTCACTGCCCAACGTAAGAAACCTTTTAGGTCTTTATTTTTCATACAACGTCTAATATCTCTATCAAAAATAGCAATTTCAATTCTTTCTTTTAGTGGAGTTGTTTCTGGAAAATCGCCAATAATTTTTCCACTCATGATTTGTTTTATGCCTTCAGACATATCCTTTTTCATGAATTTAGAGTAAGGCATCCATGAATTAGAGCGTAAATCGGTTTCTATCAAATAAAATAAATTTCGTTCTTTATGATAAATATACTGGATACTCCCAAAGCCACTTATCCCGAAAGATTCTCCCAGCTTTTTCAATTCTTTTGCCAAAGCTGCATCTTGATAATAGGTTCTACGGGTGGTAAATGAAAATTTTCCACCCATATAAGATAGGATAGTAGCACAATTATAACTTACTAATTGTCCTTCATAAAAAAGAGCTTCAACACCAATATCCTCTCCTTCAATAAATTCTTGTAGAACAAGGTTTTTTCTATTTAGTACTTTATCCAAACACGATTGGAATTCATTAATATTTGCACAATACTGAATTCCTAGGCCAGAAAAACTAAAATCTTCCTTTAATAAAATTGGGAAATGAAGGTTTTCGGCAATATAATCCAAGTTAATGTCTTCTGTATAATTGATAAATCTTGGAGTAGTAATGTTATACCTTGAACAAGCTTTAGACATACCAATTTTTGAAGAAAGTACTTCTCTGTTTTCAATTTTGGTAATAGGTAAAAGCTTTTCAAAAAGGAATGGATCGTCTCCAATAAAGTTATTCATCAACTTCAAGGTAAATTCATCAAGGAGTAGAATCCAATTATATTTATCTGAATTTTTTTTAACATAATCTGCTAATTCATATTTAAAACTCTCTTCTTCTTCGGAGGCTTCAATCCAATTATCATGAAACTTATTACTTTTGAGCCAAGATTTTTCTGAACAAAAAATATCTACAGTGCAACCAGCTCTTTTGAAAATAGAAGGAATCTCCGCTGTTGAGTCGAAAAAATGTCCAACCGAAACAAGAAGTACTTTATACATAAAAATAATTTAGGTTAGTATAGGGATTATAAGTTATTAAGCTATTTTGTTGTTTCCATGTACTGATAAATGTAATAAACCAGAATTAAACATCAAAATATAGCTTTGGATTAAGCAGTATTTAAGAATCATATTACTTAATCGTTTCGAATTTTTTATGATTTCATTAATTATGCTCATATAATCTTTATAAGGCATAATTTTAAAGATAGTAATATCAAAAATTGAAAACCCAATTATTTAGTGGAACAAATGGATATTGATTTTTAGTAGTATTTCTATTTTAAATAACAATACATTTATTTTCTGAAGAAAATTTAGAACAAATCCTATCCTGAAAAATACGAATATGTTTTCTTTAGGATAGGACTTGTTCTAAATTAGAATTACTTGATAATAGCAATTTTATGGTTTTCTACTTTTCCATCTTTCAAACTAATAGAAAGTAAATAACTTCCAGAAGGAAGATTTTTAATGTTAATTCCACTCGTAGAAACAGAATTTGTTTCAAGTACTGTAATACCACTGATGCTTTGTAGTTTTAAACTACTAATATTATTCAAATTTCTCGCTGAAATGTATAGAAAATCAGGTGTTGGATTAGGATAAATTACTGTTGAATATCTATTTTCATCGGTCTTATTGTTATCCGTAACTATATCATCTTTAGAAAAAGGAATACTATTACTATGTATAGTACTAAGTATACCAATTTGATTTTGGTTATTAGAAGCAGCTATTGTTTGCCCTGGAATAATAAATATTGGAGTCTCTGATACAGCTATGTTAAAAGAACTTGTGCTATCAGTGGTGATAAGGCTATCCATTTTTTCACTTCCTGCTTTAGGATAGTATATCTTAATATCTAAAACATTTTCTAAGTTTAATGTATAATTTCCTGTTCTACCTACTTCATCAGGAATCATCATGGCATAAGCCGATTTGCCGTTTAATTCATATCTATCAACCAGTGGGTCTTGTGATATTGTTTCTTTGTAAATATAATCTCCAATTAGATTTTTGGTTTGATATAAATAATCAGCAATCGGACGGCGTTGTCTTAGTGAATCTATTAAACCAGAAGATGCAAATTGAGTAGAATTATAAAGGTCAGAATCATACAACATGTAAAAGAAGCTCTTTTCTACTCCTAAACGGTTATACATTAGTGCAGAGCGTAAACCCCAATCAGCTTGTGTCATTTCAACAGATTTGTTACCAATAGGAATTGCTTTTAACGGACTACCTTGGTTTAAATCGAAACCTAACTCTGTAATCCATACGGGCATGTCATAAGCTTGATCATGTGCCAATTGTACAAATTCTTTGGCAATATTTAAAGCTGCTGAAACCTCAGGAGCGGCAGCTCTTGAAGAAGAACCACTTTGTGAAGAATTTGCATTATCTGAGTATAAGTGATAGTTGATAACATCCCAACACAAATCAACCTTGCCATCAGGTTTATACCCTCTGAATTCCTTACACCAATCAATCATTCCTCTTACATAGTCGGGGTCAGCAGAAGCTAAACCCGCCATTACCACCTTTACGTTAGGGTCAGCATTTTTAGCACCTATACCTGCACCCATTGTATTTTTATGCCCATCATAAAAAGCAGATAGATTGGCAGCATATTCACGAGCAGTCTGATAGCCTTTTCTACCCTTCCACCATTTATCTCTTTCGTTTCCACACTCTATATACTTAATGACGTTCATTCCAACTTTCAATTCATTTGGGCTATCGTTAGTCCAGCGTGGTTGATCAAAAACACTGAGTAATGTTGTATCAACATTTGCATTACTTCCATATCTAGCAACATATTGAAAAGCCATTTGAGCTTGGTCTCTATAAGCATTCGGGTCAGAATATGCGTATCCATATCTAGCAGGTACAATTTGACTATCATGATATGCAGAATCAGGATAAGTATTATAAAACCATTCAGGAACACCCTGTAAACATGGAAGAACTTCTATTCCTTCAACCTTACAGCGTTCATAGATTGCATCATAGTTCCATCCTCCATTAAAACATGGATTATAAGTATAAACATTTTCAAAGTGTTCAACCTTTTCCCAATCCATGTACTGACGAAAGCCAGTAAAAGGTTTGAATGTCTGAACTTTATTTTCATCAATCAACGAAGCATCTCCAGCCTTTAAGAAATCCCATTCAAATGAATTGATACCAAAAGCATCTTTCATTTTTATATTTTTCAGAGGGGGGCTTGTTTGAGTTATAGTACTTGCTGTATAAGTACCATACAATTCCATTTCTCTTGGATAGCCATCATTACAATTGATAAGTAAATATTTAAAATTGGCTGTTGGTGGATTTGAAAGTACGAAATTATTTACATCATTTGGGTTCGGTCCAACCCATTGGTTATAAGATGTTCCTGTAAATGTTGCAATGAGTATTCGTTCCCATTGATCTGTAATGCCATATAACTTAAATGGTGTACTTTCCATAGTGCCAGCACCATCATAGAATTTTATACTCTGGATATTAATTACTTCCCCTTCTTTTAGGGGATAATATGAGTCATAATTACTTAACATTTTACCCCATCCTGTAAAAACCTCATTTTCTATATTTCCATCAAATAAAGCATCTAATCCATTTCCTACATGATTTAGTTGATACCATCTTTTAGGAGTAATTGGAATTTTGGTGCCAACTATTGCAGGCTCTGTTGGTGTGTTTGGATTTGTTGTTGGACTTGATGCAGTTGCTTTGGCAGCCCCGTTAACAGGATTTCCAAAAATGTTAACTTTTTGGGGAATATTATTTCCGTATTTATGAATGATAATCGCATCAGCAATAATAGGGTTCGTTAAATTCAAGTCAACAAATGAATTAAATGATGAGCCATCAAATAAGCCCAAATATGTTTTTGTTGTATCGTTTAAAGCATAAATTGAGACTGGTTTATCTGTAAAAACACCTGTGTGGTCAAAAAATGAAAGTTTTGAAATAGTACTTTTAAATTCAAGAGTCAATTTTACATCAACCCAAGTATGATTATTCCCCCAAGCACTTCCTACTAATACATCTAAACTATCTGAAAACCATGGAGTATAATCTTGACCTGTGTTCTCACTAGGTGTAATTGCAAAAAACCTTAATCTGTTTAGACTATCACTATTAGGAATTGTATTACCAAATACCTTGATTTTTTGAGGAATATTATTGCCATATTTTCTTACAACAATTGCATCAGCAATGGTTGGAGTTGCTAAGTTTAAATCAACGAAAGACTCGTAAGATGTACCATCAAATAATCCTAAGAAAGTTAGCGTGGTATCTTTCAAAGCATAAATAGAAGCAGGATTGTCAGTAAAGTTACCTGTGTAGTCATAAAATGAAAGTTTTGAAATAGTACTTCGATGTTCAAAGGTTAATCTGACGTCCACCCATGTGTGATTATCTCCCCAAGCACTTTCAACTAGCGTATCTAAATTATCAGTAAGCCATGGAGAATAGTTTTGCCCAGTATTTTTACTGGGATTAATAGAAATGATTTTTACACGATTTAAACTATCAATAGTTGGGGTTGTGTTACCAAAAACCTTAATTTTTTGAGGAATATTATTGCCATATTTTCTTACAACAATTGCATCAGCAATGGTTGGAATTGCTAAATCTAAATCAACAAAAGACTCGTAAGATGTACCATCAAATAATCCTAAGAAAGTTAACGTTGTATCTTTCAAAGCATAAATGGAAGCAGGTTTATCCGTAAAAACACCCGTATAATCATAGAACGAAAGTTTTGAAATAGTACTTCGATGTTCAAATGTTAATTTAATATCTACCCATCTGTGATTATCCCCCCAAACACTTTCTACTAAAGTATCTAAATTATCAGTAAGCCAAGGGGAGTAGTCTTGTCCAGTATTTTCGCTAGGTATGATTGAGGTGATTTTTATACGATTAGTGCTTTGTGCTAATCCAGAATAGACAGCACAGATTAATGTGAAACAGAGTAATAGAGTTTTTTTCATTTTGAATAGAATATTATAAAAGCGTGAAAGTGTAAATTGTTGTGTATTGGGTCAAATATAATGTATTTATCATTCATCACTTTTATTATGCTTGAGGAATTAATATTTATTTGTTCGGCAAATTGTTGAGTGCGGAAAAATCTATTTGTTTTAATTAAATAAGTTAGATTGAAATGATACTTGGAAGGTCCTTTTTTGTCCTTTTATTAATAGCAGTGAGCTACTCCTACAAATAACTTGACTTATAGAGAGGAAAGCATAAATTTAGCAAAGGCACTTTAGAAAATTGTACTTGATGTAGAACCCTCTAGCCGATACAATTTGATGTTCAGCTTAGAGGATACAAGATTTTAGAAATTTGTAATGATGAGAAAATGTTATTGAGGATTTATAACTGTTGACTAAATATTTGTTTTATCCTAAACCAAACCCTCCTTCAATAAATCATGGATATGTACAAAACCTAGTGCTTTGCCGTCTTCTACCACAACTAATTGTGTAATACTTTTTTCTTGCATTAATTGTAATGCTTCTACAGCAAAAGCGTCGGGGTGTATTGATTTGGGCGAAGCCGTCATAATGTCTTTTGCAGTTAATCCCGTCAAATTATCATGGACGTTTAACATCCTTCGTACATCACCATCAGTGATAATGCCAATTACTTGGTTATTTTGATTCACTACTGCTGTAGCTCCTAATCGCTTAGAACTGATTTCTAAAAAGGCATCTTTAATACTTGCGTCTTCAAAAACTAACGGTAATTCGTGATTTGGATAAATATCTGATACCTTTAAGTATAATTTTTTCCCTAAAGCTCCACCGGGATGATACTTGGCAAAGTCTTGACTATTAAATCCTCTGCACTCTAACAAACATACCGCAAGGGCATCGCCCAGTGCCAAAGCGACTGTGGTACTCGTTGTTGGAGCAAGGTTTAGAATATCGGCTTCTTTTTCAGCTAGTGCGTGTAAAATAAAATCTGCATTTTTACCTAGATAAGAACTTGTATTTGAAACCATTGCGATTAATTTTACACCAGTACGCTTAATAAGAGGTACTAAAATCTTAATTTCGGGGGTATCACCAGATTTTGAAATGCACATTACGGTGTCGTCTGCTTGAATCATTCCTAGGTCGCCATGAATAGCATCGGCAGCGTGCATGAACAAAGCAGGAGTTCCTGTTGAATTAAGAGTAGCCACAATTTTCTGTGCGATAATTGCTGATTTGCCAATGCCAGTAATCACAAAGCGCCCTTTGGCGTTAAGTAGGTGATTTACACATGATTCAAAGGATGAATCAATTGTTGATACGATTTTCAGGATTGCATTTGCTTCTTCCTGTAAAACTTTTTTTGCAGTTGATTGGATATTTTTTACTAATTTCAATGTTAGAAACAGTTTTTCAAGACTGATTTTGTGTTAAATTTATTACAAAGATAAAGGATTATTAACCACCATATTAATCAAAAAACCTTTTACAAGTTTCAAAAACAATGAGTATCACACAAGAAACCACCGACTTTTTAAAAGAGAAACTCAAAGAGACTTTTGGATTTTCCCAGTTCCGTGGTGAACAAGAAGATATTATAAAAAACACTCTCTCTGGCGAGAATACTTTTGTAATCATGCCAACGGGTGCAGGGAAATCATTATGTTATCAAATGCCTGCCATTGCAATGGAAGGTACTGCTATTGTTATTTCGCCATTGATTGCCCTGATGAAAAATCAGGTTGATCAAATGAACGCTTTCGGAATCAATGCACAATTCTTGAATTCATCATTGAATCGTGCTGAAATGACGAAAGTTAAAAATGCGGTTATCAGCGGAGATGTAAAGTTACTTTATATTGCTCCTGAATCTTTAACGAAAGAAGATAACTTAGCATTTTTAAAACAAGCAAAAATCTCTTTTGTAGCTATCGACGAAGCACATTGTATCTCTGAATGGGGGCATGACTTCCGTCCAGAATATCGCCGTATCCGTTCAATCGTTGAGAGTATTAACATTAAATTGCCAATTATTGCCCTTACAGCAACGGCTACTCCAAAAGTTCAGCAGGACATCCAGAAGAACTTGAACATGGACGATGCCCGTTTGTTTAAATCTTCTTTCAATCGTAAAAATCTTTATTATGAAATCCGTGCTAAGCGTGATGATGTTGATAAACAAATTATCAAGTACATCAAGGCTAATCATGGAAAGTCAGGAATTATCTACTGTTTAAGCCGTAAGAAAGTAGAAGAAATCGCTAATTTATTAAACGTAAATGGCGTAAGAGCTTTGCCTTATCATGCTGGTTTAGATGGCGATGTTCGTATGGCTAATCAAGAAGCTTTCTTGAACGAAGAAACAGACGTAATGGTTGCCACTATCGCTTTCGGTATGGGAATCGATAAACCAGATGTTCGTTTTGTGATTCACTATGATGCACCAAAATCATTGGAAGGTTATTACCAAGAAACGGGTAGAGCTGGGCGTGATGGTTTGGATGGTACTTGTATCATGTTTTATGCGAAAGAAGATATCAATAAATTAGATAAATTCAACAAGGATAAAACTATTACTGAGCGTGATACTGCCCGTATGCTTTTGCACGAAATGGTGCATTACGCTAATTTGGGTACTTGTCGCCGTCGTCAATTATTAAATTATTTTGGCGAACACGTTGATAAAGATTGTGGTTTCTGCGACAACTGTAACAAACCAACGCCTAAATATAAAGTAGAAGAAGCTGTAGTATTGGCTTTGAAAACAGTAGAATTAACTGGCGAACGTTTTGATGCACAGCATATTGCCGATATTTTGATGGGTTATAAAAGCCAATACGTGGGCAGTTATGAACACAATAAAATTGAAACTTTCGGAAAAGCAAAATCATTGTTCAAACTGAATGCAGATGAGGATGAAGATGATGAGGATGAAGATGATGACGAAGTAGAATTTTCGGATGAAGAAGATGAGGATGGAAATCCGATTCCGAAACAAAAGAAAGCAAAGCCTGCTGCGAAATCTAAAAGTAGAAAAAATGCAGAACCTGAACCTATTGAACAATGTGTTTCAATGGTGCGTCAGATTGCAGTTTTAGGTTTCTTGGAAAAAGACGTTGAGAATTATGGTGTATTGAAAGTTTCTGAAAAAGGGAAAGAGTACTTGAAAGACCCTTATCCATTAACGCTTTCAAAAGACCACGATTACGAAAACGAGAAAATAGAAGAAGACGAAGAAAAAGAAGCGGCTTCAGGTAGTGGTTCTTATGATGTAGCCTTGTTCGAATTGTTGAAAAACCTTCGTAAAAAGCTTGCAAAAGAGAAAAACTTACCTCCTTATGTAATCTTCCAAGATCCATCTTTGGAAGAAATGGCAACTACTTATCCAACTACGAAAGATGAGATGGCTCAAATCAACGGTGTTGGTATGGGTAAAGTAGTGAAGTTTGGTCGTCAGTTTATTGATTTAATCAAGAAGTACGTTGATGATAACGAGATTGAAACCGCTACGGAAGTAGTAGTGAAATCGGCAGTAAATAAATCAAAAATCAAAATTCATATCATCCAACAGGTAGATAGAAAAGTAGATTTGGACATTATTGCTGATCAAAAAGAATTATCAATGGCAGAATTGATTGAGGAAATCGAACATATCTGTTATTCTGGCACGAAACTAAATCTTGATTATTATATCAACCAAGTAGTTGAGCCTGATAAGCAAGAAGAAATTTTTGAATACTTCATGGAAGCTGAATCCGACAACATCGCAGTGGCCTTGGATGAATGTAATATTGATGATATTACCGAAGAGGAATTGAGATTAATGAGAATTAAATTTTTAAGTGAAGTAGGAAACTAAACAAGGGAATTTTACTCCTTGGCAAGTAATAAAATTGCTTAATGAAGTTTATCAATGACTCAACTAATCATTGATAAACAAGAAAATAACAATCAATGAATACACTAATTTTAGGCTCTGGCGGACGTGAACACGCTTTTGCTTGGAGAGTAACCCAGAGTACACTTTGTGATAAATTGTTTGTAGCACCAGGTAATGCTGGTACTGCTCAGATTGCTACAAACTTACCTATTTCATATAATGATTTTGAGAAAATAGCGGAGGCCGTTTTAGAAAATGATATTGAGTTAGTGATAGTTGGGCCTGAAGAGCCTTTAGTAAAAGGGGTAAGAGATTATTTTCAATCGAGAGAAGAATTAAAACACGTTCTAATGGTTGGTCCAGATGCACATGGAGCAATGTTGGAAGGTTCAAAAGATTTCTCGAAAAACTTTATGGTAAAGTATGGAGTGCCAACTGCAAAATCTGAAACTTTCACCAAAGATACGCTTGAAGATGGTTTAAGATATTTAGAAGCACAGAAGTTACCTATCGTTTTAAAAGCAGATGGACTAGCGGCTGGAAAAGGAGTAATTATCGCCCTTTCATTAGACGAAGCAAAAGAATCTTTAACAGAAATGTTAGTCGATGCCAAATTTGGTGATGCTAGTAGTAAAGTAGTTATTGAAGAGTTTTTAACAGGAATTGAACTATCTGTTTTTGTATTAACAGATGGCGATTCTTACAAAATTTTACCTGAAGCCAAAGATTACAAACGCATTGGCGAAGGCGATACTGGTTTAAATACTGGTGGTATGGGTGCTGTTTCGCCTGTGCCATTTGCTACGGCAAAATTTATGGAGGCGGTAGAAAACCAAGTAATCAAACCAACAATGGCTGGTTTGAAAGCTGAAGGAATAAAATACAATGGTTTTATCTTTATTGGTTTGATGAATCACGAAGGCGAACCTTATGTAATTGAATACAATGCTCGTATGGGCGACCCTGAAACAGAAGTAGTTTTACCAAGAATCGAGTCTGATTTCTTAGCCTTGATGATTGCTACGGCAAAAAACAAACTTCACGAAGCCGATTTCACTGTGAGTAAACAACATGCTGTAACAACAGTTGTTGTAGCTGGCGGTTATCCTGGCGACTATAGAAAAGGTGATGTAGTTGTAGGCTATGATTCAGTAAAAGATGCTACAATTTTTCATGCAGGAACTAAGCCTGAAAATGGATTGGTCTTAACGAATGGCGGTAGAGTAATGGCGTTAACTGGAATGTCGAATACTTTAGAAAAAGCCATTCAGAAATCTCAAAAAGCTGCCCAAGATGTGCTTTTTGATGGAAAATATTATCGAAAAGATATTGGGTTAGATGTGTTGAGGTATTAATTATATCTAGTTAATAAACACATAAAGTAGAATGGTTTTTTCATTCTCTCCTTAAATTATGGGATGTAAATCTTGCTCCTCAGGAAGCTGCGGAACTAAAAATAAAAGCGATGGTGCTGTAGGAGGTTGTCAAAACAACGGCGCTTGCGGCACTGGAGGTTGCAATAAAATGAACGTATTCGACTGGCTGTCGAATATGGATATTCCTACTTTTAGTAAATTCAATGTTGTAGAAGTAAAATTTAAAGGTGGTAGAAAAGAATATTTTCGTAATACAAACCAAATTGAACTTTACGCTGGCGATCCTGTAATTGTTGATGTACCAAGTGGGCATCATCTTGGCTTTGTATCTTTACAAGGAGAGCTTGTTCGTTTACAAATGCTAAAAAAAGGATTGAAAGATAACGATGAAATAAAAGTAATTTATCGAAAAGCTAATGAAAAAGACCTTGAAAAACATGACCAAGCCGTTGCTCGTGATTATCCGACAATGTACCGTACTCGTGAAATCATCAAGGACTTAAAGCTGAACATGAAGCTATCGGATGTTGAGTTTCAATCTGATAATACAAAAGCCATTTTTTATTACTCTTCCGACGACCGTGTGGATTTTAGGGAGTTAATCAAAATGCTGGCTGGAGAATTTAAAGTAAGGGTTGAAATGAAACAAATCTCTCTTCGTCAAGAGGCTGCCAGAGTAGGAGGAATCGGTGTGTGCGGAAGAGAATTATGTTGCTCTACTTGGTTAACCGACTTCAAAAATGTTACTACTTCGGCTGCTCGTTATCAAAACCTTTCTTTAAATCCTGTAAAACTTTCTGGTCAATGTGGGCGATTGAAATGTTGCTTGAATTATGAATTAGAAACTTATATGGATGCTTTGAAGGATATTCCAACGATTGAAAAATCGCTTCAAACCATTAAAGGAGAAGCTTTTTTACAGAAAACGGATATTTTCAAGAGAGTAATGTGGTTTGGCTACAGAGGCGAAGAAAGTAACTGGATTCCTGTAACGGTTGATAGAGTGAAGGAAATTATGACCTTGAATGAAAAGGGAATAAAGCCACAAACTATTGATGGTGCAGAGTCGGCTAAAATTGAAATGGAAATCGAAAAAGGTGCTGGTCCATTAAATGCCGATTTGGATAAAATGGATAGAAAGTACGGCGGAAACGGAGGCAAGAAAAACTTTGATAAGAAAAAAGGAGATCGTCCAGATTTCAAATCAGAGAAAAGAGATACTGTTCGTCCTGAACGTGAACGCAGAGATTTCAAACAAGAAAAAAGAGGAGAAGTAAAACCTGAGCAACGTTCTGCAAAAGTTGAAGATAAAGTACAGTCAGAAAAACCTGTTCATCAACCAAAGCAACAAGGTCAGAAATCGCAAGAACAAAAGCAAACGCATCCTAAGAATAACCAAAGACCGCATCATCAGAAAGGTCCGAAACCACAACAGCAGACTAACCAAACAGCTAATGTAGCCGATGCTCAGGAAAAGCCAGCAGCACAAGCACAACAGCCAAAAGCGAACAATAATAATCAGGGAAATAGAAAGCCCAACCATCAAAAACAAAATCGTCCGCCACAAAATCGGAACAATAACCGTAACAATGACGATAACAAAGCAGTCTAGCGATATGTGGAGTAAAAGATATTTAGTTAATAAAGCTATTGCAGAATCGTTCAGAAAGTCTAAAAACTTGCTGAATGTTCAAATAATGGCTTTATTAACTATTTGTTTGTTCACGCTTTCATCTTGTGATACTAACACAATTTTAAAAGATAATTACGACATTCCAGATGCCAAGTGGTTTATCAAGGATGCACCCACTTTTACTTTTGAAGTAAAAGATTCAGCATCAACTTACAATGTGTTTTATACCATTCGTAATAATCGTTCGTATCCATATTACAATTTGTACTTAACACATTATTTAAGTACAGATGCTGGAAAAGTAATTCATCAGAAATTAGATGAAGTAATTTTATTCGACCAAACTTCTGGGCGACCTTTAGGCGAGGGACTCGGTGATATTTACGATCATAAAGTACTTGTCTTTAAAGATTTTCGATTTCCTAAGAATGGAAAATATAAAATTCAGATTCGCCAATACATGCGACAAGACCCACTTTTAGATATAGTAAGTGCAGGCTTTTCGATTGAAAAAGTGATTCATTAATTTTTAAATCGATAAGTAATCGTAAAGAGAAACTTAGCCATGCAAAAATTTCTTCCTTTATTTCCGCTCAATTTGGTGGTTTATCCGATGGAGGCACTCAATCTTCACATTTTCGAACCACGCTATCGTGAATTAATCAATGAATGTTTAGAGAAGGGAACAACTTTCGGGATTCCTACTTTTATGGATGGAAAATTACCAGGATTTGGAACAGAAGTGAAAATTGTTACTTTGTCAAAACGTTTTGATGATGGACGAATGGACATTAAAACCGAAGGTGTTAGAACATTCAGAATTATTGATTTTCAGAATCCTGTTCATCAAAAAATGTATGCTGGTGGTGTGTTAGAAATGCTTCCAGAAGCTGAAACTTGCCCAACAGTAATGATTGGTTTGATAGAAAGAGTGAAAACTTTGTATCAATTATTAGAAGAAGAAAATACTTTTGATATTAATAAAGCCCAACCTTATTCATATCAGATTGCCCATAAAATTGGTTTGACTTTAGAAGAAGAATATCAGTTGCTAAAAATGCCAACTGAAGCTGAACGACAAGGCTTTTTAATTCAACATTTAGAAAGAGTAATTGCTGTTTTGCAAGAAGTAGAAAAAACGAAAGAAAAAATCAGAATGAATGGACATTTCAAGAATTTGGATCCATTGAATTTCTAATAAACTAAATTCTATAATCTATTCACGATTAAATTTTAAATTTACAAAAATGAAGATTGCTGTTTGGCATAATTTACATAGTGGTGGAGGTAGTAGAGCCTTGCAGTATCACATTTTAGGGTTAATAGAGCGTGGACATCAAGTGGAAGTTTGGGCAGTAAATCCTGATGCAAATGGCTTTATGAAATTGCCAGCTACTGTAAAACTTCATGCTGTTCCAGCAGTTCATTCTAAAGTCAATCCTAGTTTTAAAGAAAAAATCTCCTTACTTTTTTTCGAGAAAGAAGCCAATATGTTGGCGATGGAAACGCATTGTAAGCAATGTGCAGATGAAATTCATGTAGGAAATTTTGATGTGTTATTTGCCAATAGTTGCTCCTATTATGCTGTTCCTTTTATTGGCAGATTTGTGAAAATCCCTAAGGTTTTGTACTTGGGCGAACCCATGCGTTTTTTGTACGAAGCCATGCCAAAGCAAGTTTGGGAAGCACCAGATAGACCACAAAGTAAATTTAGCCTTGAGTATTGGACGCACACTTTTGCCAGTGCTTGGCGTTTGAACAGATTCCGTACTTTCGTACGTGAAGAATGGAAAAACTATCAAGCTTTTGATAAAGTATTAGTCAATTCATATTTTTCTGCTGAAAGTTGCCAAAGAGTATATGCTTTGCCTTCTGAGGTTTGCTATTTGGGTATTGATACAACTTTGTTTCATCCTTCAACCGAGAAAGTTAATCATGAGCAATATGTGGTAGGTTTGGGAAGTTTTATGTCGCATAAAAATCCAGAATTTGCGATTAGAGCTTTGGGTTTAATCAAGCATAATCGCCCGAAATTACTTTGGATTGGCAACATGGCTACTGAGGAGTATTGGGCGGAAATGTCTAAGCTTGCAGAGTCACTGAATGTGGAAATTGAACTAAAGAAAATGGTTTCTGATGAAGAATTGATACAATTGCTCAGTAATGCCGTTTGTATGGTTTATACTTCAAAATTAGAGCCTTTTGGTTTTGCACCACTTGAAGCCAATGCTTGCGGAACGCCCGTTGTAGCTGTTGCCGAAGGCGGCGTTCGTGAAACGGTTATTCACGGGAAAAATGGTTTTTTGACTAATAATAAAGCAAGTGAATTGGCTTTTTATGTTGAAAAACTAATTGCTGATAAAGAACTCAGACAAGAAATGTCAGCTTTTGCTTTACAAAATGTTAGAGAAAATTGGTCTTTACAAGCTGGTTCAGAAAGACTTATTGCTGCATTAACAGAAGTTGTGAAGTAATGATTTTAGAAGAAATCATCATCAAACATACTGTAGTCTTTTAGAAAAGCACGCATATTTTCTTTCATTTTTAACATATTAATATCATTTTCAATAGATTTGATGTTGTTTTTGATACGAGTCATTTCACGTTTAATACGTGTTTTGGTTGTATTATCATCAATGCCAAAACGTTGAAATAAATTACCACCTGATGTATTAGCTTTGCTGTACAATTCCCAATGTTCTCGTTCTAATTCAATTACTTGCTCTCTCAAAAGTTTATTGTAATACTTCAATTGTTCGTCAGCCATTTTCCAAGCGTTGATGTCGATACTCTGCAAAGAAATCTTCAAACGTAACAATTCAAACAAATCATTTTTCTCGTAAGCTTGTGTGATTTGCTTCATAATTTCAGTCTTGCGTTCTCGTTCTGCTTCATCAGGTTCACGGTCTGGATGATATGCTTTTACCAAATCTGTATAAATACTTCTGGCAGCTTTATTGATGTTTTGTGCTTCTTCTTTAAGTTTTTCTTCTTTCTCTAACTGTTTTGCACTTTTCTTTTTCTCTTTTTTGGATGTTTGTTCAAATGCCTCTTTTTCTTCTAGTTTTTTTTCAAATATATCATTTAAAAAGTCTGGGTCTTTTACCTTTTCTTCTTCTTCGTCCAATTCAATATCAAACATATCCTTCATCATTTGCTTCATGAAGTCTATGCTTTCTGTCTCTGTTTCTTCGGCGATTTCATCATAAGTCTGACCAGCGTATTTATCAAACATTACTTTTAGTTCGTCTTTTCCAGCTTGCTCTATTAACTCTTCTGATTTACTTAGAATAAAATGAGCAATTTTCTCTTTCTCTCTTTTCTTGAAAAATTTATCGTCATAATGCTTATCGAAAAGATAAACCATCTCTACAATTTTGTCAACATGTTTGTGTTCTAGTGGAACAATTTCTGTTTGAATTCGACTGATGATAAGCTCCAATTGCTGGGCATCTTTGACTAATTTTTCTTTTAGTTCATTGATTTTTTTGACGTGACTGTTGAATTGTTTTTGAAGTTTAGATAAATTTTTATCAGATTGAACCGTAAGGATTAAAGTATTTTGATTTGACATAAGAGTAATTTTTAGCCTAATACCTGATTTTTAAATAAAGTGTTTTTTACAAAAGTATTCAATTAGCCCGAAAGCAAGTGCGATAAAGAACAGAATATTGTAGAATTAAATTAACTTTGTCGATATAAATTAATGAGATATGGAAGATAGTAATAAGCTGAAATTAGATATAAAACATTCAAGAATTCAAGCCATTATTGAAGGGAAATGCCCACAATGTAGAGAAGGTAAAATGTTTATGTATCCGTTTTGGCAAATCGGTAAATTTGATAAAATGCACGAAAATTGCCCAGTATGTAATCTGCGTTTTGAAGTTGAACCAGGCTTTTGGTATGGTGCAATGTTTATCAGTTATGCCATTAATGTGGCTTTTTTAGCATTTTTAGGCGTTGCTATTTTCTTCATTTTCAACGACCCGCCGATACTTTATTATATTATTCCGATAACAGTGCTTTCTTTGGCGGCAGTGCCTTTTAATTTTAGAGCTTCTCGTTCTGTGTTCATCCATTTATTTGGTTTTGTAAAATATAAACCGAGATAATTGATTTAATGATAGAAATCAGAAAAGCCGATATTACAAAAGATTATGATGGCATTTGGGAAATCTTTCATCAAGTAATTGCTTCGGGCGATACTTATGTTATTGCACCTGATACACCTAAATCAGCTTTAGCAAAACATTGGTTTGCAGATTATATGTTTACTTATGTGGCGGTTGAAGATGGTGTAATTTGTGGTACTTATATCATTAAGCCGAATCAAATTGACTTGGGTTCACATGTTGCCAATGGTTCTTATATGGTTCATCCAGCTTTCCAAGGAAAAGGAATTGGGCGAATTTTGGGAGAACATTCTTTGCAAGAAGCTAAGGCTTTAGGTTTTAAAGCGATGCAATTTAATATTGTGGTTAGTACCAATATTTATGCTGTGAAATTGTGGCAAAAGATAGGTTTTCAGATTATGTGTACTCTTCCAAAAGCATTCAATCATCAGCAATTAGGTTTGGTTGATACTTATGTGATGTATCAATCTTTAGAATAATTTAGGATAAAAGCATAAAATAAAAGCTCTCTGAATTTGACTTTCAGAGAGCTTTTATTTTTATTTTGAGAATGTTATTTCATGAAATAATCATTAATCTCTATTCTCTATTTTATTTAAATCGGGTTTTTGTTTTTTTCCTAAAGAATTAATCCAATTGGCAATTTTTAAAACATCTGCTTTAGGAACGTGTGTCATTGAAGCCATTTCTGTAGCATAATCTGGCCAGTTTTCTGGTTTTGGATGATACACCAATTCTAAAATTTGTTCATTGGTATAATTTCTTTTTGCTACTTCTGTGAATGGAGGACCTACAACTCTCGTCGCTTCTGCGTGGCAACTTGTACAAGCGTGTTTTTTCAATAATGAAGCTACTTGTTTTGTATCAACAAAATTTCCTACAACTACTTTTTCTTTTTTCGCAGGTAAAGTAACAGGTTTTGCTGGAGCAACTGGAGTAGCCTTTGTTGTAATTTTTGCCAATTCCCCAGCAGGAATATCATTCAAAGTATAATAACTGATGTCGTGCAATAAAGGCTGTCCTTCATCATTTACTAAGCCAGAAGCCAAGATTTCATGGATATAACCTTTGCGAAGATTATCCATTACCAAACGTACTTTTAGACGGTCTTCTGATACGATTATGCCTCTCAATGGTGTTTTTTCTTGATTGATAATTGGACTTCCGTACTGATGATGGTATTTGTAAGTGAAGCTTTTTAATTCATAACTCGCTAAATCTTGTGCAGATTTAAGATTTACTGGTTGTGTAAATTCTACTTCAAAACCATCTGGCATGGCGTGAACATTTTTCATTTCGAAAGGAGTTTTTCCATTCCAAACCAAACGCTGAATACCAAATAAAGCTTTTCCTGTTGAACCCCAACCTCTTGATGTCATTCCAACAAAAATAGAACCATCATTTCCCCATCTAGCACGAACCGTTCCCGATTGGAAACCTTCACGGAAAGGATAACAAGCACCTTGATATTTACCATTTACTTTTTCTAAGCTCATTCTCATTGCTTTTGATTGTCCTTGGTCAAATACAATGTATTGTCCTTGAAAAGGTCCAAATTTTCCATTTGTTTCATCTTCAATCATATCGGCTGTTGAAATTCCCATCAAAGCATGTGGAAACCAAACGGCTGGTAATTTTAAAGCTTTTACTTTTTTAGCTGCTTCATACATTGGCTCGCCAGTATCTGGAATATCTGCTTTTGTCAATTTCAAGGGAGAATCTGGTTCTTTTGTCCAGAATAATCCGCCTGCATTTCCAGCAAAATCTCCTTTTTCTAAATGAGTAATTCTACCAGAACCTACCCAGTCACCTTGGTTTTCTCCATAAAGTACATCACCATTTGAATTTACAGTGAAACCCGCTGGCGAACGTAAACCTGTAGCTACAGGCTCAAGCGTTCCGTCTTTCTTTACTTTTACTAACCAACCACGCCATTTTGCTAATTTCCCTTCGCCATAACCAACCCAAGCTACGTTGAAAGTAAGGTACATATCGCCGTTTTTATCGAAAACTGGACCATAAGAATACTCATGGTAATTTCCAGATAAATCCCAATTGGCTACAGATTCATAAATATCAGCTTTGCCATCGGCATTGGTATCTGTCAATTTTGTCAATTCTCCACGTTGGGTACAGTACAAAGAACCTTCATGATAAGCTAAGCCCAGAGATTCGTGCAAACCACTTGCGAAAAGTGTATAGCTTGGTTTTGTACCATTTAGTTGGTAAGGATTTTCAATAATCCATACTTCACCTCTTCTGGTACAAACGGCTACTCGTCCGTCGGGCATTGGAGCAATTCCGCCTGCTTCTAATTTTATTTCGTCAGGAATGGCGATTGTTTTAATTTCGTAAAAGTCCTCTTCTGTATAAGGTTTTGGTTTTGCTTGGGCAAAAAGTTCTTGAGATGCTACACTCAATAAACCCATCGAAAGCAATACTTTTAATGATATTTTCATTTTTAGATTAATTAATTCTGATAACAAAATAAACGACTCATTACTTTAGCTTAATTTCTTGTTTCAAACGTTCGTTTTCTTTGGTCAAACTATCTGCTTTGAAATAAAAATATAATGCTGCTATTAAAAAAACTTTTGATAAAATAAATACTGCAATAAAAGCTGGTCGCCAATACTTATGTACTTTAATATGCGTATCGTTTACTTCTACTTCCAAATACTTTGCTTTTTCAGCCTGAGTAGTTTGCTCTTTGGATGAATGTTGCTGATATGTCCATTTATCTAATTCGGCTTTTTGGGCATTCAACAAAATAGCATCTCTTACTACTGGTGGTGGCGGAACAGCATTTTTTGTATAGTAGTTTGCGATATTCATTTCAAGTGCTTGTAATGCTTCCGAAACCTCGCTATCAATCAATATTTTTTGTTCTACTTCTTTTTGTTCTTCTTCCGAAACAAGTCCTAATAAGTAGCTTTCAAGTATTCCACTTTGTATATATTCTTGATTTTTCACAATGTTTTTCAATTAAGATTGACGAAAAGTTTTAAAGTATTCACTGATGGCTTTATAAACTTTAGCCTTAGGGATATTCAATTTTTCAGCGATGAAATCAACTGTTTTTCCTTGCCGAAAAGATAAGTCAAAAATAATTTTTGACTGTTCAATCTCAGAAACTAAGTCGAATTGTTGAATACTTGACAGTCCTATATCAAACTTTTCTTTATAAAACAATGCTATTTCTCTTGCTTTTCTGATAATACAAATGGCTATGCTTACTTTACTTTCTGCACAAGGATTAGTTGTGAGCGAATTGAACAAATCAACCATTATTTCTTGAGCCATCTGTTTTTGTGGCACTATTTGAAGTATGATACCATAAGCCATTGAACCATACTGTTCATATAGCGAGAGCCTGTTGGATGGAACAGATGACTTATTTCCAGAAAGCTGGAGATTTGATGACTCAAATTCACTCATAATAAATCTAATTAATGTACAAACTTCTCAAGAAAATCAATGATAGCCTTGGGCTAACGTTGAACTTAAAAAATCAATTGATAAGACAATTCTTTCAATCCAGCCAAAGGCATTAGTAATTGTTTTTTACCATTGCTTTCACGAACGATTACTTTATTGGCTTCTGTTGTATTTACTTGTACATAATATTGTTGATTATCTACGGAGAAACGGTTATTCCCAATATCGGTAATTGAAATGCCTTCTGCTAAAAGAGCGTATAATTTTGAATCTGAACCAGCTTCAAAACTTAAACGACGGTTAATCCCTTCGTTTTGAGCCATTGGCAATGAAGTATCTTTTACTTTAATTCCTTTGTATTCATACATAAAATCTGGAAAAGCAATTTGCTGACCAGCAATATCATACTTTTGGAGACGATAGCCTTTGTATTTCAAATCGCTTTTCGTTAAAGTATCTGGAAATACCGCTGATTCACTCGCTAAAAATGCTAAAGGAAATTTATCGTTTGAAGTGATTGTTGCACCCATTGGCGATGAGGTTTGAGGTTCGCCACGGTCATGCCACATTTGAGTTGCGTCCAAGAATTTCCCTCTCCATAATTGTAAGTATCCACCTTGATTTAGGTCATAAGAGTAACTCAAACCATTTGGCAAACCAACGCTGATGGCATGCGTTTTTTTCTTATCACCATAAACTACAAAAGAACGTTGTAAAACTGGTTCTTGACCAACTTTTACTTCGATAAGTGGTGTAGCTTCTGGTTCTGGTAATGAAGTACGTTCTGTAATGGCTTGTTTTGGAGTACCTACTCTTTCGATAAAAAATCCTAATGCTTTTGGTCCCCAGCCAAAATCTTTGGCATGAATTAAAGTATAAGTATGTTCTCCAGCTGAAAGTTTTTTGTTTCCTTGTACGCTTTCGCTGTACCAATGGTCGCCTTTTGTGATGGTGTCATTATCAATTAATAATGCTCCTGTTCCCGTCCAATTCGTTGTGAAAGTATAATTGTCTGTTTCTGGAATGGTGATTTTTCCTTGGAATTTTAACAAGAAATCAGATTTTGCTTCAGCCAATTTCATGCTTGGTTGTGTGGCTGTGCCTGTTTTTACTGGTTTATTTGTTCCAGTTTGAAGGCTCGCATATTTGCCTTGATAATATTCGTAAGCAGTTGGGCTAAAAGTAGCGAGAGCTTTATCAAAAACTTCGTATTTGATGTTTTTGAATGCTACTGGACCGTGGTCGCCTTGAATTCTGATTGGACCTGTTGCAGCTTCTTTTGGAGAAATTGCACCACGAGTAACGCCTAGTAACTCAATGTTTTCGTGAATGATAATGCCATTCAATGTTACTTTGTTGAAACGGGCATTTGTTAGTTTTTTGCCAGAAGCATCAAAAGTTGGTGCTTTGAAATCAATTTCAAGATGATTCCATAAGCCGGGTGCTTTTACGGCATTTTGGCGAGGAACATGACCTTCATAACCTTCGTTACCAGCTCCACGAGCTTCGTCCCAACGATGATAAATAGCACCGCAATCACCATCAGTGATTTCTTTTTTCAACCAAGAATCCAAGATTTGTACTTCGTAACGTCCTTGTAAATACACGCCAGAATTTGAACCTTTCGGAATCATGAAATCAAGCGAAAGCCTGATATCGCCATGTTCAAGTTTGAAAATCAAATCATCATTTGCTTGGTATTTTGCACCTTTGGCAGTACCGTATAAAATGCCTTTGCCTTCTGTACTTATTAGGGTGCTTGCTTGATAATCTCCTGAAATACCGCCAACAATTGTCCAATTTGTACTTGGATTTTTGAAAGCTCCTAAATCATTGAGTGGGATTTCTGTTTGGGCAAATGCCGAAATTGGAAATAATAGAAATAATAGTTTTTTCATTGATTTGAGAATATTTCAGGAAATTTATAAAAAAAAATTGCTTTGCCTATCACGTTTTGGCATTAATTTTCATAAAAATTGTATAACACATTAGAACAGTTGTTTTTTTAACGTTTAAGACAATTTTTTAGGAATAAATCCTCCGCTTTTTTCTGCCCTTTGGTCGCTAAATAATTCCAGTCGGAACAAGCATTTTTTTCTACTTTCAAAGTAAAGTAAGCATCAGCTCTTTTGTATAAAGCATCAAAAGCATCATCTTTCATCAAAATACATTTGGTGTATAACTTGATGGCTTTTATGTAATTCTTTTTCTCGATTTGCCTATCGCCACGTTCTAGTAAGCTTTGATAGATAGTTGGGTCGAAGTATTTATTGTCCTCACTTTCATCTTGCTTATCATTATAATTGAATTCATAATTAAAAAGTACATCAACTGCTTTGCCGTCAATATCAGCAGGAATCCACAATTTACGAGTTTGTAAAATGGCTTGTTGTAACCGAGCATTATAGCTAGAATCAGAGCTTTCTTTGATAGAAATGTCTTTCAAAATGCCTTTTTTACTGATAACGAAAGCGACTTTAAAACTGCCTTTTTTCTTTTCTGGAAAATTGAAAATTGATTCGATTAAATCATAAGATTGTTCATAGACATCTTCAAAAGTATTAAAAACCAACCCTCTGAAAGCATCTTCTCTATTGGATTTGAATTTTGGGAAAATATATTTACTGAAAGCGTAAACAGAATCACCATTTGATTGAATTTTCAGATTTGAAGTAATAAATCTTCGATTAAAATAATCACTTGAACTCTCTTGGGTAGCCAAGTAATGGTAACGTCTTAACTGATAATCGGGAATGTTTTCCAGAATTTGAGTGAATACAAATTCATAATTGGTTAGTTTTTGGATACGGTACATTACCATTTTACCAACCAGTAAAGTATCTCCAAAAATTTCAAAAGGAGTAGTGGCAGCGGCTTTTCCTTGTATGACAACTGCGATATTATTTTTTCTGAAAATGAGCATTGAGGCGGTAATTTCATCAATAGATGGGTCGTCTATTCTACTGCCATCTTTCATATCGATGTAATCTTTCATCCAATTTCCAATGATTTTCTGAGCATAATCATTGCTTGAATCACGCTTAATTTGACCAACTCCTGAAAAGCTTAATAATAAAGACAATATTAGTAGATACAGTATTTTCATAAATGCGTGCTAGTTTAAGTCGAATATTATTAGAAAAGTTCTAAATTTTCGTAATTTAATAAATAAAGATATTATTTAGAACGAATTCTTAAACCCATTTGAAAGCCCAACCAAAATGTAGAATGGTCTGTAGCAAATAGTGGAGTATAGGTTGGCATTCTGCTGAAAGGCTTACTTTGCCAAGTAGAAACATTGTATCTATCAATAAAAAGTGCTTTTAGTGATGGACCAAAAGTAATGGCAGCATTTTTGGCAATTTGCTTTTCGAAGCTCACATCAAATTTCAATAAAGTACCTACATTGGGGTTAAAGGCATCGTATTCAACCATTACATTGGCTACTAAATCTGTATTGAGCATCCAACCATGATTCATTTCGTAAGCTCTGCCTATTCCATAACCAGCACTGAAAAGCTCACGAGTTCTGAGGAAATTATAACCAATCGTAAGAATATTATAGAATTTTCTTACGCCAGTTTTAAATGTAACACTTCCTGTTTCATTTTCATCAACAGTTAATTCAAGGCGTTTATAGCCATCGCTTGAACTGACAAAACTTAATAAACCAAATGGCGTTGATTCTGTGGTTTCACTGATATTGAGTAAACCAATTTGTTTACCTTTTTTACCAACATTTTGAGCGAAATTGATAAGACCAACTTGCCAACCATTTGCTTTATTTGCTACAAGGTTGATACCGCTACTTAGTTGAAGCCCTCTTCCCAGATTTCCTGTAATATTCAGTAAAGAACTCATTTGTAAACCTCTTAACTCACCGCCAATGATATTGCCCAAACCTGCCATTTGTACGCCTTCAACATCATGATGAACACCGTTTAATAAACCACCAACTTCTAGTTTTCGTACTCCGCCAGAATAACCCATTAAAATATTCACAGAAAAATCGTTGATGATACTTCCTGAAAGTAATCTATTTGTGCCTAAAAAAGGTAAAAGCGATATTTGAAGTTTTTGATTAAGTGTATCGTTGATATTAAATGCGTTAATTCGTTGGCTTCGTCTTACAAAAAACTTTCCTACTTCATCTTTGAATTTTTCCCAATCGGTTCTGTATGCCAGCGAATCTTCCGAAACAAAAATAGGATGGAAACTTTCGTCGCCAGCGGCATCTACAAAAGGAGGTCTATTGTCTTTAAAAACGGGAATTGGTTCAATATACAGATTCCTTCTTTTGAAAGCTTCCATTTGCTCTATAGAATTATCTTCAAAAGGTGTTTCATAAACGATTGCTTTCTTTTCTGCTATGAGTTCAATATTGAGATAATCGTTCTGAGCATTTTTAATCCAAACTACTTGACGTTCGTAGCCTGGTTTTGAAATACTTAAACGGATAGGGAATTTCTTGGTAGAAAGCTTGATTTTATAAAATCCATATTGGTTAGAAATCGCAGAAGCTAAACTGTTTTTTTCATAAATACTGGCATCGGGCAATTTTATGCCTTCTTCAGGTGCAACGATATAACCACTTAATATGAAATGTAAGTTTTGATTTTCAGTAATGTTTTTCTGAAGAATGATGTATTGTCCACGTACTTTGTAGTTAATTGAAGTACCAAAAATTTGTTTTAGCACATCACGAACAGGACGGTTCGTAACAGCCAAATCTATTCGTCTGTCACCATCAATTAAATTAGAATTATAGGAAAAATTAAAACCACCTTCGTCGGCAATTACATCCAACACTTCGGTAATTCTATCATTATTGAACCTAACACTAATATTTCGCTCTAAAATAGGGATTTGTCCTAAAGAAGAGTGAGTAATTAACAGTAAAAAACAAATGATAAAAGCAATGTATTTCAAATAATAAGCTATCATAGTAGAACGACGTTCAGGTCGTTGTTCAATCTCATTCTACTGACAGCCTTCGCCATTAAGCAGGATTGAATCTCCTTGTTTGGTAATTTTCAAATTGAAGGTTTCAGAAATTATGGTGAGAATATTATCCAAGCTTTCTTGCTTGAAGGTGGCAGTCAGTTTACAGTTTTTGAACTTTTCTTGTTCGAATACGATATTTTTTCCAAAATTATCAGAAAGCAACTGTGATACTTCTTCTAAACTAGCATCTTGAAAAGTAAACGTTTTTGTTTTATAAGAAAGTATGTTTTCGTCGATATTCGTTGATTTTACAATCGTTTCTTGTCCTTTTTTGATTTCAGCCTTTTCGCCTTTTACCAAGATTACTTGTTGAGTATTTTTAGAAAATTGTACTTTTCCCGTACTTACAGCCACTTGTACTTGAGCATCATAAGCTTTTACATTGAAAGAAGTACCCAATACTTTAATATCAGAGCCATTGGCATGAATGATAAAAGGATGTGTTTTATCATGATGTACTTCAAAAAATGCTTCGCCTGTAAGGCTTACTTCTCTTAAATCTCCATCAAATTTTTCTGGAAAACTGATTGACGAATTTTTATTGAGAAATACTTTTGTGCCATCAGCCAAGATTTTTTCAGTAGGAGTGTTGCTAGTCTGGAAACTCAAAAGTTCAGCTTGTGATTGAACATTCTTATTCAGAAAAAATGCTCCACCGACAATAATTGCTAAAACAGCAGCAATTTTAAGGAAATTCTTAAAGATAAGATTATTACTAATTGATTTCTTCGCTTCAAAAGTACCATCACCGCCTCCATTTGTTTTTGGTAAAGCTTTGATAATATTCACGGAATCAACTTGATGAATGTTTTGGACTTTTGAACCAATGCCAAGCTTTTTCCAAGCGGCATCAACATCAACATGTTGTTGGGTACGAAGTAAGCTTGATTTTTCCCAAATTAGATTGCTTTGGTCGAAGGTTTTCTGATTTTCATCCGACAACGCAATCCACTCACTTACTGCATCGGCTTCTTGATGGTCAGCTTCTTCGGCAAGGTATTTTGCTAATAAATCGTCTATGTTTTCTTCGTTAATCATCTTCAACCCAAAGGCTTTATCGGAATATTAATATTTAGTTCTGGTTAATCAAAAACAACTTTATTTAGTTGAAAATCGCCATAAAAATTAATAAAGGCAAATAATCGGCTAATTCAGTTCGCATAATTTTCAAGGCTTTTCCAATCTGATTTTCTACTGTTTTGATAGAAAGCCCTAATTGATTAGCAATTTCTTGGTACTTCAATTCTTCAAATCTACTCATTTTAAAAATAAGTCGGCATTGTTCTGGTAGTTTTTCTAGTGCTTCTGCAATGCGTATTTCTAGCTCATTTTTATCAAGTAAATCGGTGGCAGAATCAAAAGTGTTTTCTATAAAATCACCAACATGTTGGCGATATACTTCTTGTACTTTTAGGTGTTTTATGCGATTCAAACAGGTATTATGGACGGCACGATATAGATAAGATTTTAAGGAAACTGTAATTTCTATTTCTTGACGTTGCTCCCAAAACTTCAAGAAAACGCCTTGTACTATTTCTTCGGCATCATCCATGTCTTTCAGGATGTTGCAAGAATAGTTGCACAAAGCCTGATAATGCTTTCGAAATACTGTTTCGAAAACACGCTCATTTCCTTGTCGAATGGCCAGTAAAATATCAGAATCAGAGAGTTGCAAAATTGATAGAGGTTATTTTTTCCGTAGAGTTACTCCCGCAAAATTACAAACTTCTTTGGTATTTTTCAGTGATGACAACCAAATTTGGTTTAACCCCTATTGATTAAATGATGATTGGTCGAATTATACTTTAAAATGCAATAAATATTCAATGACTTATTTTTGAAACTCTATTTTTCATTAGCGTTCTTTGTGGAAATTTATCTTTTATCTCGTAAAAACATGAATAGATTTTTCTTACAAGCTGGTGCTTTACTCGCAGGACTTTCGGTGGCTTTGGGTGCTTTTGGTGCTCATGCTTTCAAAGCTGCTTTGGAAGCTGCCAACCGAACAGATACTTTTGAAACAGCTGCTCGTTACCAAATGTACGGAGCTTTGGCTTTGATTTTTGTAGGCATTTTATCAGAGAAAATTCCTCATAAATTTTTGAATTGGGCAGGATATTCGTTTTTGATAGGAACATTTATTTTTTCAGGTTCTTTGTACTTGATTTGTGCGACTGGCGTAACGATGTGGGGTGCGGTTGCTCCAATTGGCGGAACAGCTTTGATAGCGGGTTGGATTTTTTTCTTTTTAAGTATAACGAAGAAGTAAAAATATAAAACAAAAGGCTATACGCTTACCTCAGTCGGAAGTATATAGCCTTTTGTTTATTCCATTTTGAGATTATTGCATTCGTACTTGTTCTAAACTTGCCCAAACGATTTCTCCCATCGTTTTACATTTCAGGAATTCATCAGAATTATAATATTTTGCAAGTTCTACTTTGAGTTGTTCGGTATTTTCTGGCGTTGAAATATCATCTTTTGCCATAATTGCCATCAATTCATATACTCTTTGGCTTTCTACTTTCAATCGCTTAGAAATCAGTGAACGTTCTTCAATTTGATATTGCTTAACCGATTCTGGCGTCATGTGGCGCATGCCCATTTCAATCAATGGATTATTCTGTTTGAAGTACTGTGGCATATAAACCGTACGTTTGCCTTCGTAACTCTGTTGGTCGAAATCAATAGCTCTGATTCTAAAATATACTTCTTCAAAATCTGGAGTGATTTCCACAATAAAATTGGAAGAGTGCATATCTCCTAAAAGCAAAACCAAACATCTTTCATTGAATTTTACAAACTCTTTTGCCAAACGAATTTCATTAATATCAGGATTACTCAGGTAGTTTTTGAAAAATTGATCGCCCGGCATACCAGCGATATGTTCTTCAACCAAGGAGTTTTCATAAGTAAGATAACTGATTCTATTGGGCGAAAGTAGATGTTCTAATTCCATTCCATATACTCTTGAACAGTCGGCTCTTTTGATATAAAAATAATCGAAATTATCATTTACTCGGTTGACAATCCTAATCCTAAAAGGCTGAGTATTGCCATAAGTACATAAATCAACTCTATCAACAGTCAAGTGTTTGATTACTTTTTCGTCGCCTTCTGTTTTTAAATCAGCATAGATTTTTTTGAGTCCTTCATAAACATGTTCAATTTCGGAATGAGGGAAAAAAACGGTAATCCACAAAGTGTCATTCCCAAATTTATCATACAAACTGATTGAGCTTTCGAAGCGAAGTAAATCGTTATATTGAATTGGCATTTTAATCTCCCGACCATATTTTGTTAAATATTTTCTGAGCTGAAGATTAATCTTGAAAGGAACTTTCTTTTTGGATATTAATGCCATAATTAAGTAAGAGTGAAAAGATTACCACCTTGAAAGTACTTGAGTACGATGAGCGTCAATTTTCAAGAAAATAAATAATAAAATTGAAAATGACCAAAGGGATGAACCGCCATAACTAAAAAAGGGCAGGGGGATACCGATTACTGGCATTAAGCCAATCGTCATGCCGATGTTTACCATAAAGTGAAAAAACAGAATGGAGACGACGCCATAGCCATAGACTCGGGCAAATCTGGATTTCTGTTGGTCTGCCAAATAAGCTACTCTCAACAAAAGTCCAAGGAATAAACCTACAACCAATAAACTTCCAAGGAAACCTTCTTCTTCGCCAACTGTACAGAAAATAAAATCGGTACTTTGTTCGGGTACGAAATCAAATTTGGTTTGTGTTCCTTGTAAATATCCTTTTCCCAAAAGTCCACCAGAACCAATGGCAATTTTTGCTTGACGCACATTATAACCTGTTTTTTTTCGGTCAAAATCTGGGTCAACTAATACTTTAATACGGTTTCGTTGATGCTGTTGGAGTACATTATTAATAGCCCAATCAACTCCTGTAACGAATAAACCCATCACAAAAGCGATTCCTAAAATAGTGATAATATTCTTTGTTTTTCGTTCATAACGTGGCATAATTAAAATAACAATTCCTGCCAAAACAGCTAAACCGATATAGATTTCCCACTCTTCATAAATCAGCGAAAGTACAAATAAAATAATGGTTGAAAGGAAAACGGCAGGGTAAATGCCAGGAAGTCCTTCACGATATAAGAGTATCATAAAAGATGCAAAAACCAATGCTACGCCCGTTTCATGAGAAGCCAAAATAAGAATTGGCGGGACTAAAATAATTAATGCTACCGTAAATTGGTCTTTAAAACGAGTTAAATTCACCAGAGGCGTACTTACGTATTTTGCCAAAGCCAAAGCAGTAGCCATTTTGGCAAATTCGGCAGGCTGTAATTGAAAACCACCAATTCTGAACCACGAATGCGAACCTTTTACTTCTGTACCAACCAGCAAAACAGCAACTAGCATGAACATGAAAAATCCATAAATGATGAAGGCAAAAGTATCATAAAAACGATAGTCAATCACTAAAATGGCGATGATGAGTAGTACCGTTGTGCCAATCCAAATTAACTGTTTGCCTGCATTGGTATCAAAAAAGCCGGGGTCACCAATCCAAAGAGGATTTTCAGGATTATAAATAGCTGCATAAATGTTAAACCAGCCTACGGTTACGCAAACGATAAAAAGTAAGACTGTAATCCAGTCTAGATTTTTAGATATTTTTTCTTGCCTTGCCAAGTTGAGTTCGATGAATTAGGTTATTCAATTGTTTTGAATAACGAGTAATTAGAATTTTAAAAAATAGAAACGCTTTTAGACTACGTTACTGCTTTTTTACTGATGGTTTTGAATTGATTGCTTTTTTGGGGTTCATCGGTATTTTTACTTCATTCTTTTTTTGTGAACCGCCCATAGGTAAAGTAATGGTGGTAGGTGTGGTTAAGAATAGCTCTTCATCTACTTTTTGAGCAGTATCAGGCTTCATCTTTGTTTTTGGTTTTGATGCCAACTCATTTCTAACAGTCAATAGATTTGGATAGCTTTTATTCATCCATTTAGTTTCGATGGCTTTTCTGTCAACATGACCTTTAATATATTTTTCAATACATAAGGAAGCAATTGGAGCAGCATGCGCACCACCAGAGCCTGCATTTTCCACAAAAACTGCAATGGCAATTTTTGGGTTGTCTTTTGGGGCAAAAGCGATAAAAATTGAGTGGTTTTCTCCATGACGGTTTTGTGAAGTACCTGTTTTTCCACACATTTGAATATCACTCATTCGTCCATCGCCTGAAACCGTTCCGTTATTTACGGCTAAAACCATTCCATCAATAACGGTATTAAAATGACGGCGGTCGATGCCGACAGATATTTTCTCTTTATACTTCGGGTCGATTGCTCCGATTGAGTTAATGCCTTTTACTAAATGTGGACGAATGTACCAGCCTCTGTTTGCAATGATTGCCGCAACATTTGCCATTTTTAAAGGATTTACAATGATTTCCCCTTCACCAATACTATTACTTGCGATGTTAGAGAATTTCCATGAAAGTGCGCCTTTGTACATTACTTCGTTGTAATACTTTACATCTGGTAATTTACCTTTTTTCTCGTTTGGCAAATCAATATCCAATAATTGCCCAATCCCAAACTTTGCCACCATGTCATCCCATTTCTGTAAACCCAATGCAGATTTTTTGAAGATATTTTTCTCAGAATTATTATAAATCATGCGCTTGTAAGTCTGATAAAAATAGGGGTTACAAGAATATTGAATGGCTTTTTGAACATCGCTCGCTACTGGATGACCGTGACTACAATGAATGGGAGAACCCGCATGACCAAAACCTGTGTTTGGCGTAATTACACCCATTTGTAAAGCTACCAATGCTTGAATAATTTTAAACGTAGAACCCGGACGATAATAAGCACTTGGCGGACGATTCAATAAAGGATGAAGAGGATTTAAGTTTAGGGTTTGAAAATACTTCGAAAAAGTACGCCCAGATAATTGGCTTGGGTCGTAAGTTGGTGCGGAAACCATTGCCAATACTTCGCCAGTACTTGGTTCAATCGCAACAACACTTCCTACTTTATGTTGCATTAAACTATCGGCATAAGCTTGCAAATTAATATCAACGGAACTCAATAAATTTTTACCAGCAACAGGATTTTTATCAAAAGCACCACCTTTAAAAGATCCTTTTTCAACACCACGACTATTAACCATCATGTATTTGATGCCTCTTTCGCCACGAAGGTCTTCTTCATAAAATCGTTCAAGACCAGTTACACCGATATAATCACCTTGTCGGTAATATTCATCGCCTTCTTCTTCTAGTTTTTCTAAGCGTTCAGGACTGATTTCGCCAACATATCCCAAAGCATTTGCCATCGCTTTTGAATCATAAGTACGCACAGCACTTAATTGAAACTCAAAACCTGGATAATCTACCATGGCATCTTGTACTTTGGCAAAATCTTCACGAGAAAGCTGTCTCAAAAATAGAGAAGGACGAACGGGAGAATATATTCTTGCTAAATGGGTAAGGCTGTCAAAAGATTGGCGAGTAATACCAAAAATTTGACAAAAACGAAGTGTGTCGGCAACTTTTGCTTTTTTAGGAGTAATGTATAAATCATAAACTACCGTGTTGCTCACGATTAGTTTTTTGTTTCTATCATAAACCAAACCTCTGAAAGGCACTTGCATAATCTTTCGGATGGCATTGTTTTCGGCATCTAGCTTGTAAGTTTCATCAACAACTTGTAGGAAAAACAGCCTACAGATGTAGATAAATGCAATAAGGATAAAGAAACCTTGGATAAATCGTTTTCTTAGTTCGTCCACGAGTAATAAAAATTTTATAAATAAGCCACGAGGCTGATGAATGTCTGTATTTTAAATAAATTACTAATAAGCTTTGAGCTTTTTTGGTAAAATTGCTATTCAAAAAAATAATTGTTTTAAATAGCTCGATTTAATATTTTTTTAATCTTTGAAGTAAATTTTCAAGAAAATTATACCAATTCTTCCTGAAAAAACGCTTACTACAAAATTTGTTATTTTTAAGGAAAATATCAACGAAAACGCCAAATGAGTTGCAATATTCTGATAAATTATTCTTTTGGTAAACCTTTGATAAAAAGGTACATTCCTGCAAAAATAAAAAACAGCGAACAGCCCACCGTAAACCAAGGAGTTTTCATCATCATTTTTTCATCAAGCCATCTTCCCAAGAATACTCCCCCAGCTATAGTCACTAACATTTGTGTGCCAGCACCCATATAACGCATATATTTATTGTTATTATTTTGCGAGTCGTCTTTCATGATTTTTAATAACATTTAAAATCGGATAAATAGAGAAAAGCTTAGGATGCGACCCAAAACTGAATTTATGAGGCTTTTTGATTGAATAAATTAAAAAAATAGCTTTAACATAAAAACTGATACTAATTTTACGTAAAGTTGCGTTTCTTTCACGGTTTCAGCATTAAAAATCTCTATGAATAAATATTTTATTTTATGTGTCGCTTGTCTTACAGGAGTTTTGGTATTGAGTTGTTCTCAGTACAGTAATTCTCCGTTGAGCGTGGGGTTTCATAATGTTAATGCCAAGTACAATGCGTTGTTTCAAGCAAAGATTAAATTCAAAGAAGCCGAAACGTTAATTTTTGATGCTCGTCAAGATAATTTTTCTCAACTTCTCCCAATATTACTTCCGATAGATTCTCTATCCACTCAGACAGTTAATGAACAATTAGCTTCCGTTATCAAAAAAGCTTCTTTGGTTGCCGAACGCCATCAAAATTCTAAATGGTTGGATGATGCCTATGTGATTATCGGACAAGCTAGGTTGTTGAAAGAAGATTATAAAAATGCTATTGAAACATTTAAGTTTGTCAATACCAATGCAACCAGTGATGATGCCAGAGATGCCGCTTTAATTGGTTTGATGCGTGCTTATACCGAACAAGGTGAATATCAAACGGCATTAAGAGTAGCGGAAATTCTTCGTGAAGAACCTTTGAATAAAGAAAATACCGCAGATTTTTATTTGACAAAAGCGTATTTACATCAACAGAAAGAAGAGTACAAAACATCTGTTGCTATTTTGGAAGAAGCTTTGCCGCTATTACCTAAAAATGAAGCAAAAGCAAGGCTGTACTTTGTGGCAGGGCAATTGTATGAATTGATTAATAATCCAAGATTAGCCGCCGATAAATATTCCTCAGTTAGTAAAAATAGACCTTCTTATAATTTGAGTTTTTATGCGAAACTCAATAAATCGTTGGCTTTAGGACAAACTAATAGTTTCCAGAAATTATTAAAAGACCCGAAAAACAATGATTTGCAAGATAAGATTTATGAAGCGATGGCAACTGCCGAAATCAGAAAAGGTAATACAAAGTCTGGTTTGGCTTTATTACAATCTTCTGCCAGAACGAATCAAAACCCTCAGCAATTAGCATTTACTTATCTCAGATTAGCAGATTCTTATTATAACCAAATGGGCGATTATGAAATGGCATCCGCTTATTATGATAGTACCGCCACTTTATTGCCTCAGCAAGATGCCCAATACAAACGAGTAATTGATAGACAACGTTCTTTGTCTGATTTTGTAACACAAGTAAAGATTATCAGAACGGAAGATTCGCTACAACGCTTGTCGAAAATGAGTGCAGACCAATTGGATAAGATTTTAGAAAAAGTTTATATAGACCAACAATTCAAAGAAGATAGTCAAAAGCGTGCAGCCGAAATTGCCAATAAAGGAAAGCAATTACAAAATAAAAATACAACGAGTACTTTCAACGACCCGAATAAACCGATGTGGTATTTTAATAATCCCATCGCTATTTCACAAGGAAAAACAGCCTTTACAGCTCGTTGGGGAAATCGAGTGTTAGAAGATAATTGGCGAAGAAGTAGCAAAGAAAATACACTTTCGTTTGATAATAATGCACTTTCAAATCAAAATCTAAACAATAATTTGAATGCTAATCTTGGTGAATTAAATGCTAAAAGTATTGGTGCTGATGGCATGAAAGCTGGGATTGCAGCTTTGAGAGCAAAAATTCCATTTTCTCCAGAAGCACTTTTAGCCTCAAAGAAAAGACAAGAAGAAGCTACTTTCGCTTTGGGGAAAGTATATAAACTGAATTTGAACGAGCCTAAAAATGCTATTATTACTTTCGAGAAGTTCTTGAAAGAATTTCCAAGTTCTAGCCACGAAACAGAAGTATTGTATTTACTCTGTTTATTAACGGAAGATAATGCAGGAGTTTATGCTGCTTACAAAAATCAATTGATGACAAAATATGCAGATTCGTATTTTGCAAGATTGTTGATACGAAGCCAAAATGAAAGTTTAAGCACAGGAAAAGAATCAGAAGTACAGAAGTTGTATGCCGAAGCTTATAATTACTTTGTACAAAATAATTTTACAAATGCTTTAACAATTGTTGAAACTGGATTGAAAGATTATCCGAACAGTCAAATTGAAGATAAATTAGTGTTTTTGAAAGCGGTATTATTTGCAAAAACCCAAGATACAAAAGCATATAAAACGGCACTAGAAAATTTTATTTCCGATTATCCAAAAAGTCAATTAATTACTTTGGCTAAAGAAAGATTAGCAACTTTAAGTACTAAATAATTAATTGTGATTGAGTGATTGAATAGTACTTTTTTCAATCACTCAATCACAACTCACTCATTCACTAATTACCCAACTCTCGGGCAACGTTTAAATTCTTTTGTTCTATCAAATAAATAGCGATAAGTGATATATTCTTTATCACGTGTTGTTCCTAATTGAGAAACAAAACGATTCATTTTTGGATTAAAATCACCAACCCAGTTCATATCAATGGTTTCATACTGATAATGCGGATTGTCTCGTCCAGCTTGACGAAAACGTAAAGCAATGGCAGATTCAACGCCTTTTCCTTGATAGTCTGGCACAACGCCAAAGATTACGCCACAAGTACGAGTAATCACGCCACGCATCAGGAGTAACATAAACTTAGCTTTTTCCCAAACGCCAAATTTTCCGTTAAGGTGTTTTACAATTTGGTTGATGTCGGGAATAACAATAAAAAATGCAATTGGACGCTCGCCTGCGTAAGCGAACCAAGTAAGTTCTTCGTCGATAATTGGTTTCATTTGTTTTACCAAATTACTTGCCTGTTCTTCGGTCATGGCTTTTACGCCCGGAAATTTTGCCCAACCTTCATTAAAAATCGTTCTGAAATCTTCGCCATATTTCGCCAATTTACTTTTTTCAATATGACGGAACGAGTACTCTGGATTTTCGTAAATACGCTTTGCCTTTTCTTCTACAGCATTCGCAACAGAAGCAGCTCGTATCGGCGAGACATAAACATACTGTTGGAAATAATCTTTGAAACCATATTTATCGAAGTACTGAATATAGTACTCTTTCGTCCACGGCATTTTGTAAGTAGGTTCGTATTGCCAACCTTTGGTCATTAATCCCCAGAAAGAATCTCTTTCACCAAAATTGATAGGGCCATCCATCGCTTCCATTCCCTTTGAAGCCAGCCAATTTTTACAAGTATCAAACAACAAAAAAGCCGCCGCTTCATCTTCGATACATTCAAAAAAGCCCATTCCGCCAGTAGGTTGTTCTTCTTTTGTAGCCGTTTCGTGATTGATAAAAGCCGCTACTCGTCCGATAGTTTTACCTGTTGAATCCTGCAAAATCCATCGAATAGCCTCGCCATGTTTGAAATACTTATTCTTTTCAGGATTGAAAGTATTCTCAATATCTTGGTCGAGCGGACGAATCCAATTTTTATCCTGTTCATACAATCTAACAGGCAATAACAGAAATTCTTGTTGAAGATGTTTATGATTAGCTACTTCTAAAATGGTCATTGTTGTTGGGTTGAATATTTTTTCAAAGATAGAGGATTTGTATAAAGCCTCCATATTTACTGAGTCAGCTTGCAAGTTACGAAGGAAGCCGATAGAAAAATAACAGAAAAATTGTCAAATATACCCGAAGGACTTACGTTTGTCATGCGATAAGCATTTTGGAACGAAAATTACTTCAATCCGTTATACTTTTATTAGTTTTGTAAAGAAATCAATTTTGATAATCATGACTGACAAAGCAAAAATCATAAAAGATTTTACAGAAACCATGAAAGCCCATTATGGTGAACGGCTGTCAAAGATAATTTTGTATGGCTCTTATGCTCGTGGAGATTTTCATGCCGAGTCGGATATTGATTTTATGGTTTTACTTAATGACAATAATGTAAGAGCAAGCAAAGAAGCTTTAAACATCGGAGATAAACTTTACGATTTATCAATGAAATTTTTAACAATGGTTTCAGCACAAGTAATACCTCAATTTTATTTTGAAAAAAGTAACACGCTTTTTTTTAGAAATGTAAAAAAAGAAGGTTTTATAGTTTATCAATAATCTCTCATCAATAGCATTACAAAAAACTTTTTATAATAAATCAATTTAGTCCACAAGAATAATCCAACTGAATGCAACCTTTAAAAATATACAATACCCTCAGCCGAGAAAAAGAACTTTTTACGCCCATCAATGCCCCGCATGTGGGAATGTATGTTTGTGGCCCTACTGTTTATAATTACGTTCACCTTGGAAATGTCCGTACTTTCTTAACTTTCGATATTCTCAATCGCTACCTTACTCATATTGGCTACAAAGTGCGTTATGTAAGAAATATTACAGACGTGGGTCACTTGGTGGGCGATGGCGACGAAGGCGAAGATAAAATCGGTAAAATGGCGAAGCTCGAAAAGCTTGAGCCGATGGAAATTGTGCAGCGTTATACCAACGATTTCCACAAAGTACTCGAACAATTTAATTTACTTCCACCAAGTATCGAACCTTCGGCTACTGGACATATTGTTGAACAAATTGAAACAACAAAATCTTTAATTGATAAAGGTTTAGCTTACGAATCGCAAGGTTCGGTATATTTTGATATTGCTCGCTATAATGCTGAAGGTGGAAATTATGGCAAACTTTCGGGAAGAGTATTGGAAGATTTATTAACTGAAACTCGTGATTTAGATGGCGTTGGCGAAAAACGTAATCCATTAGATTTTGCTCTTTGGAAAAAAGCTGCTCCTGAACATTTAATGCGATGGACTTCACCTTGGGGCGATGGTTTTCCGGGTTGGCATTTAGAATGTACTTGTATGAGTACCAAATATTTAGGAGATACTTTCGATATTCATGGTGGAGGAATGGATTTGAAATTCCCACATCACGAATGCGAAATTGCGCAAGCAAAAGGAGCAAATGGTGTTGAACCTGTACGCTATTGGATGCACTCGAATATGCTTACGGTGAACGGACAAAAAATGTCTAAATCATTAGGTAATTCTTTCTTGCCTGCTGAATTATTTGCTGGCTCACATCCATTGTTGGAGCAAGCGTACAGCCCAATGACGGTTCGTTTCTTCATGTTGCAGTCGCAGTATAGAAGTACTTTGGATTTTTCAAACGATGCCTTAAAAGCTGCTCAGAAAGGTTATAAACGTTTGATTAATGGCTTGAGAATCGTCAAAAATCTTGAATATATTGCTGATGAATCTATCGCTATTGATGAAAAACAAGTATCTGAGGTAGAGAAAGGTATTCAAAATTGCTACGATGGTTTGAATGATGATTTGAATACTGCTGTAGCTATTGCAGGCTTGTTTAATTTGGTCAAGAAAATCAACCAACTTTATATGGGACAAGTACAAACCGCCCAATTAGGCGAGAGTACTTTTAATTTGTTGAAAGAATCTTTCGTTGCCATTATTGAAAATGTACTTGGCTTAGTAGAAGAACCAAACGAAAACATTGAAGCTTTTGCAAAAGGAATGTTGTCACTTTATCGTGAATACAAAGAAGCAAAACAATACGATAAAGTAGATGAAATCAGAGGTTATTTTAAGGCGAATGGTTTAGTCATCAAAGACATGAAAACAAAAATTGATTGGGCTTACGAAGAGTAACCTTAACTATTTTATTCAATTTTTAACGAATTCAAATGAGAACTCCCAGTATAACGCCTGTTGTAAAGGCATTGATGGCGATTAATATTATCGTATTTGGTGTAGAGTATTTTGGTCATAAAGATATGATTGTGTCGGTAATGGGACTTCATTACTTTACTTCTGATAAATTTTTACCTTTTCAGTTTCTGACATCAATATTTGTTCATGCCGATCTTCATCATTTATTTAATAACATGTTGGGCTTGTTTTTTCTTGGGCCAATGTTAGAAATGTATTGGGGAGATAAGCGTTTTTTGACTTTCTTTTTAGTAACAGGAATGGGCTCTGGTTTACTATACATGGGTTTAAAGTATTATGATTATTCAACGCTTGAATCAGCGACAAGAGCATACATTGAACATCCAGACTTAAATCAGTTTAGTAAATTTTTGTATCAGTATTTCCCAGATGGGATACCGCATAATGCTTATGTACTAATTGAAGGGAATCCAAACAATATTACCGTACAGAATTCAGTTCTAGTTGCACAAGAATGTTTGAAGTCTGTTTTGGATACTCCACTAATCGGAGCATCTGGGGCGGTGTTTGGAGTAATGGCAGGTTTTGCTTTACTTTTTCCTAACACAGAACTAATGCTTTTTTTATTGCCAATCCCGATAAAAGCGAAATATTTTGTAGCTTTATATGGTCTATACGAACTGTATGCTGGCTTGAATAAAATGCCGGGTGATAATGTAGCACACTTTGCTCATATCGGTGGAATGATATTTGCGTTTATTCTAATTAAAATTTGGGGTAAAAATAGAAACTCCTTTTATTGAAAATAATAACATTCTGTTTTTCAAATTGTTATACTGAAATATTGATTTTTTTTGAGTAATATTAAAGTTTATAAAGGAATATAAAAATGAGTGGGATTTTAGATGACTTTAAAGACGCTTTTTCCAAGCGAAACAATGGCTTAATTCAGCTAATATGGTTGAATGTAGCTGTATATGTTGTGATGTTGTTGGTGTTGATAAGTCTTACAATTTTCTTTAAAAAAGCTGAATTGTTTGATAATGCTTTATCATACCTAAGTCTCACGCCGTCTTTAGGGATTTTTATGTATCGTCCGTGGACGATTCTTACTTATTCTTTTTTTCACTCGGTTAATCCTATTGCTCATTTATTACCCAACATGTTGATGCTTTATTGGTTTGGAGCCATCATTCAAGAGTTTTTGGGTAGTCGTAGATTAATCAATCTATACATTTTAGGGGCAATTTTCGGAGGTGTTTTTGCTTTGCTTACTTTTAATTTTATTCCATATTACCAAACAGGAATTAATACTACTATTATCGGTGCTTCTGGAAGTGTAATGGCGATTATGTTTGCTGCGGCGACACTTGCTCCAGATTATACTTTCTTTTTGTTTTTGATTGGTCCTGTTAGAATAAAATATATCGCTTTCTTCTTCTTCTTAATTTCATTGGCTGGTGCAATTGGCGTAAATGCTGGCGGAGGAATTGTTCATTTAGGCGGTGCTTTATTAGGTTATTTGTACGTAAAACAATTGCAAGCTGGTAACGACTGGGGAACACCAATTGATGTAACGGTAGATTTTTTCAAAAGAATTATTAATCGTACCGAAAAACCGAAGATTAAAGTTGCTTACCGACAAAAAGAAACTTCTTATAATAGTACAAGTGTAGGAGTAGGCGTTGGTTATCCAGATGAAGATGAAGTGGATGCTATTTTAGATAAAATTTCACGTTCAGGCTACGAAAGTTTAACAAAAGAAGAAAAACAAAAACTATTCAAGGCTTCTCAGAAGTAAGATAATATACTCATTTTTCAAAAAAAGGTTAAGTAGTAAATCTGCTTGACCTTTTTTATTGTTACCAAGCTTAAAATATTTCCGTAAATTTGTCAGCTCAATACGAAGTTTGACCTAAGATTCTTCCTATATTTAAGTTTAGTAAAACATTTTAAGGACTAACAGGGTTATTACTTTCAAATTCACACTCGGAAACCCCATGCAAATTATACCCGGAAAAATACTAGCTCAGATTAATACTCCAGAAGATTTAAGGAGACGTAATCGTTCTGAATTGTTGCAGATTTGTGATGAACTGCGTCAATATATTATTGATGATGTATCGGTGTATGGCGGACATTTTGGGGCTTCACTTGGTGTGGTTGAATTATCCGTAGCACTTCATTATGTTTTCAATACGCCCAACGACCAATTAATTTGGGATGTAGGTCATCAAGCTTACGGACATAAAATCTTAACAGGGCGTAGAGATAATTTCCATACCAATCGTTTATATGGTGGAATTTCTGGTTTCCCAAAACGCAAAGAGAGTAAATATGATGCCTTTGGTGTTGGGCATTCATCTACTTCTATATCAGCGGCTTTGGGAATGTCGGTGGCTTCTAATTATAAAGGAGAAACTGACCGTCAGCATATCGCAGTAATTGGTGATGGCTCAATGACAGGAGGAATGGCTTTTGAAGCGATGAATCATGCGGGTGATATTCCGAACAATATGATTATCATTTTGAATGATAATTGCATGGCAATTGACCCTAATGTAGGTGCTTTGAAAGAATATTTAACAGATATTACTACTTCACATACTTATAACAGAGTAAAAGATGAAGTGTGGAATCTGTTAGGAAAAATGTCAACATTTGGGAAATCTGCTCAAGACATCGTTTCTAAAATTGAAAATGGCTTAAAAGCTACTTTGCTCAAACAAAGTAATTTATTTGAATCACTGAATTTGCGATATTTTGGACCAATAGATGGACACGATGTAGAATATATGGTTACGGTCTTGAATGATTTGAAAAATATTCCTGGGCCTAAAATTCTTCACTGTATTACTACCAAAGGTAAAGGTTATGCCTTGGCTGAAAAAGACCAAACTTTATGGCATGCACCAGGTAAGTTTGATAAGATTACTGGTGAAATCAAGAAAAAGTATTATTCTACGCCACAAGCGCCAAAGTATCAAGATGTTTTCGGACATACAATTGTTGAATTAGCAGAGAAAAACGCCAAAATTATGGGCGTAACACCTGCAATGCCTTCGGGAAGTTCGCTGAATTTGATGATGAAAGTAATGCCAAATCGTGCTTTCGATGTAGGAATTGCTGAACAACATGCAGTTACTTTTTCGGCGGGTATGGCTACACAAGGACTTACGGTTTTCTGTAATATTTATTCAACTTTCATGCAACGTGCTTACGACCAAGTAATTCACGACGTTGCCATTCAAGAATTACCCGTTATTTTCTGCCTCGACCGTGCTGGTTTTGCTGGTGCAGATGGTCCTACGCATCATGGTGCTTATGATATTGCCTATATGCGTTGTATTCCAAACATGATTGTCTTTGCTCCAATGAATGAAAAAGAGTTGAGAGATATTATGTTTACTGTTGCTCAAGACGAATTTAAAGACTTGAAAAAATGTATCTCTATTCGTTACCCACGTGGAGAAGGTGTTATGCCTAATTGGAAAACCGAATTTGAGAAAATGGAAATCGGTAAAGGTAGAAAAATTAAAGATGGAGAAAATGTAGCGATACTCACAATCGGTCATATCGGAAATTATGCCGTTCAAGCTTGTGAAGTATTAGCCAGCGAAGGTATTAATCCAGCACATTATGATATGCGTTTTGTAAAACCTTTGGACGAAACGATGCTTCATGAAATTTTCCAAAATTATGATAAAGTAATTACGGTAGAAGACGGTTGTATTCAAGGTGGTTTTGGTACAGCGGTTGCAGAATTTATGTTGGATAATAATTACACTGCACAAATCAAACGTTTGGGTATTCCTGATAGAATTGTTGAGCATGGTGAGCAATTAGAGTTACATCATGAATGCGGATTCGATCCAGAAGGAGTTGCAGAAGCCGTTAGAAGTATTCTTGGGACTCAAAAGAATATACACAAATCAGAAATAGTTAAGGTGGCTCTAAATTAATTTTTAGAGATAATTTACTGAAAATAAAATAGATAGCTAAATGTTTATATCTGAAGGCTAAATAATAATGACTTAGGCGAAAATGATTTTTCGCCTTTTTTATTTTGGCTTTATTAACTACATTTGCCCAATGAAACAATTTACAGCCATATTGCTAAGTTTAGTCATCTTTGTGGGAAGCTTATTCCCCAAAGCCGATGCTTTGCAGTTAGCAAAAATTGGAGAATTGGTAAAACACTATAAAGAACACAAAAATAGTTGGAATGAAAACATTAGCTTTTTAGAGTTTTTAGCGATGCACTATTCAACCGCATCTAAACACTTAAAAACAGCGAAACATTCTCATTCAAATTTACCAAATTTAGATTCCCACAGTACCGCAACACTGTTTGAACCTACTTTCAATAAAAAAATTGTACTCCACTTTGATGCTATCTTCAAAGTTTTTTCTGAACCCAATTTCGTTTGGAAAAATTTCTATAGTTTTTCTATAGTTCAGACACTATTCAACCCTCCTCGATTCTAATTTCTCTAGGCAAAATCCGCTTTGTCATTTCTTATCATTTTTTCATCACGAAGCTTCCTTCGTGAAAATACCTTTATTTACAATAATGAGCTTTTCCACTTGATGGAATTACAAATTTTTATGTCTTAAAATTTGGGCTCTTCTTCTTGAAAAATATACAATGATAGATTCAATCATTCGATTCAGCATATACAATAAGCTGACAATCGGTTTATTGGTATTGGCATTGGCAACTTGGGGTGGTATTTCATTATCCCAACTGACCATTGATGCCCTTCCAGATATTACTTCCAATCAGGTACAAGTCATTACGCAGTCGCCAGCTTTGCCTGCTTCTGAGGTAGAAAAATTTATTACTTATCCGCTAGAAATCTCATTAAGAACTGTTCCTAATACCAAAGAAATTCGTTCAATTTCAAGAATGGGTTTATCAGTTATTACCGTCGTTTTTGATGATGATGTGCCTACCGAAAAAGCCAGACAACAAGTTTCAGAAAAAATTAGAGAAGCAGAACCTAATTTAATAGCAGGTGCTGGTCGACCAGAGATGGCGCCAATTACCACTGGTCTTGGCGAATTTTACCAATATACTTTGGTCGTTGACCCAAAATTCAAGGACAAATACTCCTTAGCCGATTTACGAACCTTGCAAGATTGGGTCGTAAAAAGACAACTTTTAGGCATAAAAGGTGTCGTAGAAGTAAGTTCTTTTGGTGGACATTTGAAGCAATACGAAGTTTCAATCAACCCTGAAAAACTAAGAGCGATGAATCTGAGCATCGCAGAAGTATTTCAGGCTTTGCAAGATAACAATGCTAATTCGGGTGGTAGTTATATCGAAAAAGGTACGGATTCGTACTTTATTCGTTCAGAAGGCAGAGTAAACAGTTTACAGGATATTGAAAATGTAGTAGTCACTACTCGTGGTGGTGTTCCTGTGTTGATAAGTGATGTAGCTAAAGTTCAGTTTGGTCATGCAGTACGTTATGGGGCAATGACTCGTAATGGTGAAGGTGAAGCCGTTGGGGCGGTTGTACTTTTATTGAAAGGTGAATCTGCCGAAAAAGTAGTGGTTGATGTTAAGAAAAGGATAGAAGAAATTCAAAAATCTTTGCCTGAAGGTGTAAGGGTAGAATCGTTTATTGATAGAAGTAAACTGATTGATAAGGCCATCGGTACTGTTCAGAAAAACTTGATTGAAGGCGGTTTAATCGTCGTTTTTATCTTGGTTTTGTTACTCGGAAACCTCAGAGCGGGCTTGGTTGTGGCTTCTGTTATTCCGCTTTGTTTACTTTTTTCTTTTGCGATGATGAACCTCTTTGGTGTTTCAGCCAATTTGATGTCGCTTGGTGCAATTGACTTCGGTTTGATTGTCGATGGTGCCGTAATTATTGTAGAAGCTGTTGTACACCGATTACATACTAGAACAATTCCAGAAAATCATGATGGCAAAGCATATAAACTTACTCAGCTTGAAATGAATGAATCAGTTTTTGATTCAGCCGTTACGATTCGAAAATCCGCTGCATTTGGAGAAATCATCATTTTGATTGTTTACTTCCCCATTCTTGCCTTGACGGGTATTGAAGGAAAAATGTTTCGCCCAATGGCTGAAACTGTAAGTTTTGCCATTGTAGGGGCATTGATTTTATCTTTGACTTACGTGCCGATGATGTCGTCTTTACTTTTAAGTAAGAAAATAGATCATTCAGAAACTATTGCTGATAAGATTATCAACTTTTTGTATAAATTCTATCAACCCATTATTACTTGGGCATTGAACAAAAAAGCAATTATTCTGGGTACTTCTGTCGCTTTTTTTGTAGCGAGTTTAATGCTTTTTGGTAGTTTGGGTGGCGAGTTTATTCCAGAATTAAATGAAGGAGATTTTGCAGTAGAAACGATACTTCACAGTAATGCTTCGTTGTCGCAAAGTGTGTATTCAAACAATGAAGCCCAAAAACTTTTACTCCGTGAATTTCCCGATGAAATCAATCAAGTGGTTTCTAGAATTGGTTCTTCTGAAATTCCAACCGACCCTATGGGTATCAATTCTTGCGATTTAATTATTGATTTGAAAGATACCAAAGAATGGAAAAAAGCTGAAACGATGGAAGAACTCGCCCAAAAAATGGATGATGTTTTGAAAGATATTCCGGGTGTGAATTTTGAGTTTACACAACCGATTCAGATGCGTTTTAATGAATTAATTGCGGGTGTAAAATCGGATGTTGCCATTAAAATTTTTGGAGAAGATTTAGATATTTTATTCAAAAAAGCCCAAGAAGTAGCTCAAAAAATTCACCAAGTAAATGGTATAGCCGACATGAAAGTACAGCAAATTGATGGCGTGCCACAAATGGTTGTTACTTACAATCGTCAGAAAATTGCTCAGTATGGTTTGAAAATCAGCAATTTGAATATACTCCTGAAATCAGCATTTGCTGGAGAAGAAGCAGGTGTTGTTTATGAGGGTGAAAAACGTTTTGGTTTGGTAATTCGACTGGATTCTTCGTACAGAAAAGACATTCAAAATATCAGAGATTTATACTTGGATTTACCCAATGGTGGTAAAATTCCTTTCTCGGAAGTAGCAGAGATTTCATACAAAGATGCACCTTCTGAAATAACAAGAGATAATGCTCGTCGTAGAATTTCAATTGGTATCAATGTGAGAAATCGTGATGTAGAAAGTTTGGTGAAGGAAGTTCAAACGATTATCGACAAACAAGTAAAACTGCCAATTGGCTATACGGTTGAATACGGCGGTGCTTTCGAAAATCTTCAAGCAGCGAAAAGTAGATTGTTCATCGCTGTGCCTGTGGCTCTTTTCTTGATTTTTGCCTTGTTGTTTTTCACGTTCAATTCTTTTGTGGAAGCCTTGATAGTTTTTGTTGCCATACCACTTTCTGCAATTGGAGGTATTTTATCACTTTGGTTGCGGGATATGCCTTTTTCTGTTTCGGCAGGAATTGGTTTCATTGCTCTTTTTGGGGTGGCGGTTTTAAACGGTATCGTACTGATTTCCTACTTTAAAATTTTGGAAAAAGAAGGAATCAAAGATATTCGTGAGCGTATTTTGGAAGGAACAAAAACTCGTTTCAGACCCGTCATGATGACGGCGGCTGTGGCTTCAATGGGTTTTTTACCAATGGCTTTGAGTCATTCGCCTGGGGCAGAAGTACAAAGACCTTTGGCAACAGTAGTAATTGGGGGCTTGATTACCGCAACCATTCTTACTTTAGTGGTTTTACCTGTGATTTACAGTTTAGTTTTTGGTAAAAAGCCTAAAGCTTCGAAAACCGTTGTGAATGCCATTATTTTATTGTTGATAAGTACCGCCACTTTTGCACAAAATACTCCGACACAGAATTTGCAAATGTGTATTGATAAAGCAATTCGTCAAAACCAAAATGTTCAGATTGCTAATTTAGAAATTTCGGGTAATCAGGCTTTGGTGAAAACGGCAAAAGATTTACCCAAAACCAGTTTTGATGCTCAATACGGTCGAACACAAGTATTCAACGGGAACGATGTAACCTTTACCGTCGGACAATCTTTTGCTTTGCCAAGTTTGTATAAAGCCCAAGAAAACCTGCTGAAAGGAAATGTATTGACGGCTGAAAAACGGGCAAAACTCACCAAAACACAATTGATTGGCGAAGTAAAAAGTGTTTACTTTCAGATTTTGCATACGCATCAATTGATTCAATTATTAGCTCAACAAGACAGCCTTTATCAAAGTGCTTTTAAAGCGGCTTCGGTGCGATACAAAACTGGCGAGACGGATTTATTAGAAAAAGTATCTTCTGAAACTCGACTCAGAGAAATCCAAAATCGTATTCAACAAGCACAGGCAGATGAGCAAAATCTATATCAAACGTTAAAATTTTTGATGAATACCAACGAAAATTTTCAGATTGACTATACTGGGAATCTACAAAAAACACTTATCGTAAGTGATACTCAATTAGCTTCTAATCCTTTCTTGGAAATCATTAAACAGCAAAGTGAAGTAAGCAAATTGCAAACTAATTTGGAACAACAACGTTTAAAACCAGACGTAAGATTAGCCCTAACCAATCAAAGTATTGAAAGACATTTCAATCAAAACTTTGTACAACTGGGGCTGAATGTACCGATTTTTACAAAAGCACAACAAGCCAGAATTACCGCTTCAAAAATCAATGAACAAGTAATTACTCAGCAATACCAATATGCTGAAAATCAATTGCAAAGTCAGTTGAATTCATTGAAAATACAACTGGATAAAGCAGAAAAATCAATGAATTATTACAAGAATTCAGCTTTGCCACAAGCTGAATTAATCTCAAAAACAGCTTCAAAAAGTTATCAAGCTGGCGAAATAGAATACGTGGAATTTGTGCAGAATATCACACAGGCTTGGCAAATCAAAGAAAATTACTTGGCTGAATTACAGTATTTTAATCAAATTATTATCAACATCGAAACGTTAATTGGCAATGAATAATCTCCAAAAATATCATATAATTTCCTTTAAAAAAGGCTTTTTAATAGGTTTAGCTTTTTTACTTAATGTGGCTTGTTCGAGTCCGAAAACGGATGAGGCAGATAAAGAGGCTGAAGCGAAAACAGATTTCGTTACTTTATCGGCAGAACAAGTTAAAAACGGACATATTACTGTAGGTACTTTCGACCAAACTACTATTTCAGATGAAGTAAAAGCGAATGGTATGGTGGATGTTCCGCCGATGAATATGGCTTCTGTAAGCATTCCTATTAGTGGTTATGTAAAAAGTACTAATATTTTGCCAGGTTCGGCTATTCGTAAAGGAGGCGTTTTAGCAACCATTTACAGCATGGATTACATCCAATTACAACAAGATTATTTGCAGGCTATCAGTAAATTGAAGTTTTTGGATTTGGAACTCGACCGCCAAAATACTTTGAGTAAAGAAGATGTTGGGGCTAAGAAAAAACTTCAACAAGCAGATTCGGAAGTTTCGTCTATAAAAGCATTGACCAAAGCACTTGAATTGAAACTTGAAATGATTGGCTGTTCGATAGATAAATTGAAAAAAGGACAAATATCATCGGTTGTCAATATTATTTCTCCTATTGATGGTTATATAAAAACCGTTAATTTGTCGATTGGGAAAAATGTAGCACCGACAGATGTTTTATTTGAAATTGTTGGCGATGCCCACAAGCATATCGAATTAAAAGTATTTGAAAACGATATTAATAAAATAAAAGTAGGACAAAAAATCATTGTTGAAAATCCTAAATTCTCGGAAAATCCCATGACAGCAACGGTTTTTTTGGTAGGAAAAAATGTTGAAGCTGATACCAAAACCATTAATATTCACGGACATATTGATGAAGAAGCGATGGAGGATAAACTAACCGTTGGTCAATATGTCAATACAAAAATTCTTACTGGAAAAAGAATGGTCAATACTTTGCCAGAATCAGCGGTGGTATTGCATGGCAATGGCGGTTTTATTTTTATCAAAACAAAAGAAAATACTTTTCAGCAAATTCCTGTAAAAATTGGAGTAACCGAAAAAGGAAATATAGCAGTAACGCCTGAAAAAAGTGTAGGAAATCAGCAAATTGTAAAACAAGGAGCTTCTATTTTACAAGCAATGCTGACGGGTTCTGAAGAATAATTTGTAGCACAAAAAAGTGATTAAGAAATAAATTAATGTTTAGACGCAACTGTTTGGGGTTTTATCCTGTATTAAGCATTAGAACATACCAAGTATTTGGTTTTTGAGAGTAATACAAAATAATCTTTTATAGATGATATAACTTTCGTAATGTTCTACCGTTTTCATCCGAGCAAATAAATATTTTTCAATTAATCCTTAAAATTTATGAATACGACAGAAGAAAAAATGAATCGCCTTACTTTTCTAAAACAACTGGGTTTTTCGGGGGCAAGTTTAATGGCAGTATATTGTGGTGTAACGATGAGCTCTTGTACCAACGAGGGCGATGTTATTCAACCTTTACCAAGCGGTGGGATTACGTTTGATTTATCTGCCACTGCTAATGCGGCACTCAAAACCAAAGGAGGTTATGTTGTGGATAGAACTAACAACATTGTGGTTGCTTATACCAATGTAGGTACTTACGTGGCTGTAACGTTGATTTGTAGTCATGAAGGACAAAAGCAAATTACTTATGCTACCGACAAATTTTATTGTACTGCTCACGGTGCTACTTTTGATAATACTGGAAAAGGAACTAACAGTAATGGAAGTGCTGGCTTAAAAGCTTATACGGTTACACAAAGTGGTACAGTATTAACGATAACCTAGATACCCAACTACCAAAAATTACGTATGTCTTTTCGACAGTAAATTACGCAATGGTTTTATGTAAAATTTAAAGCCATTGCGTTTAAAAATATCCGACTTATGAAAAAATATTTATTGGTATTCAGTTGCTTAATTAGTTTCCAAAGTTTTTGTCAGGATGATTTAATGGACATGCTTGACAAAGAAAAAGGAACGCAACCACAATACACCACCGCTACATTCAAAGCGACTCGCTTAATCAATGGACAAACCATTGAAACCGTCAGTAAAAAGCATCTTAATTTCTGGATTTCTCATAGATTTGGAGCAGTGAACTCTGGCTTTATTGATAACTTTTTTGGTTTAGACGAAGCTCGTATCAGATTAGGGTTAGAATATGGTTTAAGTGATAACCTGACCGTCGGTTTGGGAAGAAGTTCACAAGAAAAAACTTATGATTATTATGTGAAGTATAAGGCAATTCGTCAATCGAATAGCGTCCCTGTTACTGTTACTGGTTATTTGAGTGGTGCTGCCAATACAATGGCTACAGGTTATACACTTCCTTCTGGCTCAACCTTGAAGTTTGACGATAACCTCGAACGCCAAACGTACTGCGCACAAATCCTGATTGCACGTAAATTCAGCGATAAACTTTCTTTGCAAATTATGCCAACGGTTATTCATTTCAACAAAACAGAAGTGGAGGACATGAAAAACGATATGTTAGCATTGGGCTTTGGAGGTAGATACAAACTTTCTAAAAGAGTAACACTAAATGCTGAATATTACTTAACAGACCATGGCAATAGTAGCGTTTCAGACAAATATCATAATTCTTTAGCGATTGGTTTTGACATTGAAACAGGTGGACACGTTTTCCAATTGCATTTTACCAATTCAAGAGGAATGGTAGAGCGTCATTTTATTGCTCAAACACTTGGAGAATGGGGTAAAGGAGATATTTTCTATGGATTTAACATTGCCAGAACATTCAGTTTTGATGGCAAATCAAAGAAAGATAAACACTAATATGAAAAAGAACATTTTAGTATTGGTTTGGGCTTTATTGATAAGTCAGGCTAGTTTTGCTCAGCTATATTTTACCCAAACAGGTAAAACTAGCTTTTTTTCTAAAACACCTTTAGAAGATATTTCAGCCGTAAACAACGCTGTATCGTCTATTTTGAACACTGCAACTAACGACATCGCCGTGCGAATGAACATCAATCAATTCAGATTTCCGAATAGATTAATGGAAGAACATTTCAATGAAAATTATTTAGAGTCAGAGAAATTTCCAGCGGCTACTTTTAAAGGTAAAATTTCCGAAAAGATAGATTTTACCAAAGAAGGGACTTATGATGTTACGGCTAAAGGGGTAATGATGATTCATGGAGTAAGCAAAGAAAAAGTAATCACAGGAAAACTAACGGTTGGGAAAGATAATATCAGCGTTGACACCAATTTTGAAATCGTATTGGTCGATTACAAAATTGATGTTCCTAAATTAGTTTGGGAAAAAATTGCTGAGAAAATTGCGGTTAAAAACAATTTCTCTTTAATCAAAAAGTAATACGAATTTTTAAGTTGAAGAAGTACAGAAAACAATCAAAAAAATCGCTCGTGTCATCACGAGCGATTTTTTTATTATAATAGTAATTGGGTTGCGTGTGAAGACACACGCAACGGCACAAGCCAGTCAATAAAATCCTTCTGTACCACGAGTTTCCAACTCGTGCGATAAAATGTTTCCTATAAATTGGATTTAGGCTTATGCCAACAATGTGTCATCACGAGCGACTTTTTTTTAGTAATTGAAGACACAGGCAACGGTGTAAATCACTTGTTATCAACAATAAAAAAGGTCAGGTACTGAGCCTGACCTTCTAGGATTTTTGGTTAACTATTCTTTCTTTTTACCACTTTTTTTGATGAATCGTTTGGCTAATTCTTCATAAATTTCTTGAGCGCCAGGCTGTTTTAATTGTGCCTGCATCTTAACATTTTTATAATAAATCAACGCCGCAGTATAAGCTTCTGAACCCGACAATACACAGATGTTTTCTAAGATACTTTCTACCTGTTGGGCGACAGTCAAAAATTGTTTCCCCAATTTAAAGGCATCTAAATCGACTTCTGCCTCTTCTTTACTGACAAAATCAGGTTTGAAATTAGGGTTACTCTCCATGTAACCAATAGCTTTTTCGGTAAAAGGTAAGTTGCCATCTGCCATTTTGATGAGTTCTAGTCTGTCTTCGGCATCTAAAACAATGGCTTTGGGTTGAAGAATAGCAATAATGCTGTTGAGATGTTGGTTTAGCTGAGTTTGTTCAGCTTCGGTAAGCGAAAATGAAATGCGATTTTCCATTTGATTAGTTGTTTAAAGTAGAAATAAAATATTGAAGCTAAATAATGCTACTGCGGTTTTAAAAGAAGACCTTGTAGAATGATTTTCATTTTACAAGGAGTAGAAATATTTAACATTTTGAAAATAGGCAAAATATTTTAAAGTGCTGTGTATTATTTAGTTAACGGTCGAAAAAATTTGATAAGTACAAAAACACTATTAGAAAAGTAATAAAATGCGGTATTTTGCGGTTTTGGAGCCGAAATACATACTTGAAGTATCTCACGAGATACTTCAAGTATGTCGTGAGATACTAAATACCGCAAAATACCGCAAAAAAGTATCTCGTGAGACACTTCAAGTATGTTGTGAGATACTAATTACCGCAAAATACCGCAAAAAAATATCTCGTGAGATACTTTAAGTATGTTGGGAGATAGTTGGAGGGTGGTTTGCGAAGCTTTTTCAATTAATTAATATTTAGCTAATCTAAAACTCAATTCTATGCTATTAAACTACTATTTTTGAGGATTATCATACTTAGATTAATGGATACATTAAAAATAAAAAATAAGTTTACTCCATTTTTGAGATGGACTGGATCAAAGAGATGGTTTGTAAATAAATATTTATTTGATTTTCTACCTGAATCTTTCAATAATTACCATGAACCTTTTCTAGGAGCGGGATCAGTTTTTTTTCACCTGATTCAATCTAATGAGAAAAAAGATCGTATTTTTTATATTTCAGACACTAATGAAGATTTAATAAATACTTATATGCAACTGAGGGATAACCCTAATGAAGTAATCAAGCATCTAAAAGATTTAAAAAATACATCTGATGATTATTACAGAATTAGAGACGAGAATCCTTTAATAAAAGCACAGAGAGCTGCTAGATTTATTTACTTGAATAAAACATCCTTTAATGGTATTTATAGAGTGAATAGTAAAGGTGTTTATAATGTCCCCTATGGAAAACGAGAAAATATTGATATTGTAAACGAAAAATTATTATTCGAAATAAGTGCTAAACTTGAGAACGTTATCATTACTAATAAAAGCTTTGAACTGAGTCTTGATAATGTAAACAAGAATGATCTTATATTTATAGATCCGCCATATACTGTAGCACACGAGAATAATGGCTTTATCGAATATAATCAGAAGTTATTTTCTTGGGAAGATCAAGTGAAACTAAAAAACTATATTGAGGAAATAATTAGACGAGAAGCTTTTTTTATTTTAACAAACGCATCTCACATATCTATCTTAGAACTTTATAAAGACATTGGGATAATAAGTAAACTTTCTAGAAATAGTCAGGTTGGAGGAAGAGTCAAAACTAGAGGAATTTATAGTGAATTAATAATTTGTAATACAAGAGCCTAACGATGAGTGAAAAAAAATTAAGAATTGCAGTAATTAGTGATCTACATTGTCATCCGAAAAGATCTGCTGGTAATGACACATATTTATTAACAGACATGTTAAGAACTCCTTCAAATGATCACCCAGTTGAAAGTCTTTTAAAAGTTATTAAGAAAGAAGAACTATCAGTCGAACTTACACTTTGTCCTGGAGATTTTACGGATAAATCTGATCTTCAAGGTTTTATTTCTGGATGGGGTTTTTCGTTAGAAATAAGTAATGAACTTAAATCGAAAGATATAATCGCAACAGTTGGTAATCACGATGTTGATGTATATCAAAAAAACTCCAATTATAGTTTGACTAATGCAAAAGGAATAAAGAGAGATTTTCCTATGAAAGATGATGCTCAAAGGGATAAATTCTGGTCACAAGGATGTGTGTTTGTAGAAAGAGATGATTACAGAGTTTTAGTAATAAATAGTTCTCATTTTCATTATAATAAAGAGTCATCAGGCAATGGAAATATTACAGATGATGGACTAGAGTATATAGAAAACTATTTAAAAGACAAAAATGATGAAAAAATTCAAATTGCAATGAGCCATCACCCACCAATAGCTCATTCAATTAGGAAGCTGGGAGAAGATGATAAAATTGTAAATGGAGAAAGCCTATTAGATTTATTAGGTAAATATAACTTTGATCTGTTTATATATGGGCATAAACATGACCCTGTTTTAAAATACTACAATACAACATCAGGAAATTATAAAATAGCTTTGTTTTCGTCTGGGAGCTTTTCATCCTCTTCAAACTTAATGTTTACAGGTATTCGAAATGCATTTCATGTTTTGGAATTGTCTAAAGTAACAAATGTTTGTAAAGGAACGGTAGAAACATGGACATTTATACCAAACTCAGGATGGATAAAAAATTTTGATACAAGTGCTTTTGCACCAATTACTGGATTTGGTAGTGAAAAAAGTATTGATGAAATCTACACTAAAATAGTAGAAATGTTTGCATTAAAAAATAAGTTAGCATGGATCGAAATTACAGAACAAATTGGAGATATTAATAATTTGATACCTGATGATTCCAAAAAACTAGATGAATTATTGAAAAGAGACGGATATGTATCAGATAAACATTTATGGGAATGTCCTACATTTATCTTTAACTCTAATTCTAAATAATTATGATGTCAGAAACAATATTTCCAACATATAATGCTAGACACTATGCTCCAAGAGAGGTTGCTGAGAGTTTTATTATATCGAAGAGTTTTGAAAAGTTAGTACAAAATAATCACTCGGTCATTTTAGGAGCTAGAGGATGTGGTAAAACAACATTGATGAAGATGCTTACTCTTCCAGCGTTGAATTCATGGAAAGGTCAGAAGGCTGAAACAATAAAAAATACAATACCCTTTTATGCAATTTATATATCGACAGATATATACTGGGATGTGAAAAATCAGACATATAAATCTCAGTTACAGAAGTACGGAGATTTATCATTACTTATCTCTAGGTTCTCGGTTAATACAAACGTTTTTACATCTTTATGCGACACATTTATTGATATTCTTGAATACGAATCAGTCGATTTAAATGATGAAAAAGAGATTGAGTTGTGTAAGGAGTTAATTTCAGCATGGAAACTAAAATCGGTAATTCCTAAATTGAAATTCATTAAAGAAGCTTTAAATAGGCGTATCGACGAAGTGAATCAGTTAATCCAAGATATTATTTTTAATTTTGGTGAAGACTCAAGGCTCCCTTATCCAGAATATTTTAACTTATCATTTGAGACATCGATAGAGTTATTAATTCCAATTTTTGAAAGGATTTTTGAAATTGAAAATAAAAAAAAATGGGCTCTGTGTTTTGATGAATTAGAGTTTGCTCCTCTATGGTTGCAAACGCAACTTTTTAAATCTTTAAGAAGTAGGAAACAATATATTTTGTATAAGTTGAGCTCTAGTCCTATTCTTTCATTAGAACTTGATCAGTCTTTAATAGATGATTACAGAGCAACGTCTGGCAATGATTACGATTTAATTAAAATGTGGAATTTGTCAGATAATGAATTTTCAATAAAGATTATTGAATCGTTATTAAAAAAGAAATATCCATTAGCTGATGTAAATAGTTATTTTGGTTCAAATGAAATCTATAATGGAGAATCAAATAGTTACAAGAAAGGGAGCAAGTTTTATAAGGAAATGATAGAGCTTCTCAAGAAAGATGATTCTTTTAAGATGTTTCTAAGTGAGAAGAATGTTAATATTTTAAATCCTATACCTATTAATGATAATCAAAAAAATACATTATATAGAAAAATTAAGCCAATAGTCTATTATCGTAATGCATTTATAGAGGAAAACAGATTAATAAAGGGGAAAGCAAATAAACCTTCTTTTAGAAGTAGAAAAAGTGCAAACGAATTATTATCAGGAATTGAGGTTTTGAGTAAAATTTGTGATGGTAATCCTCGCTGGCTAATTGGGATCACGAATTCAATTCTAGTAAACTCAGATGAAAAAGAAGCAAAAAGAACAACACAGTATAAAGAGTTGTTATCAGCTGGACAGCGATTTAAAAATGTTATTGGGAATATTCCTATTGGAAATAATGAACACTCTATAATTGACATAGTAAATAAGATTGCTTCGTACTTTAAAGATCAATTATTAGGGAGTCACTTTAAAATGGATCCTTATGGTACATTTATTGTGGATAAAAACTCAAGTTTAATACCTGATAATATTATTGAACTTTTAGATAAGGGAATTTCTCAGGGTGCATTTATTTTATTAGATACCGATGACGGAGGTTTTGATTTTGAAATTCGAGAAAGAAGATTTAAGCTATCATATCTGTTTTTTGTTTTATATAATTTACCTCTAAGAGTTTATGGAAAAGTTAGCTTGAGTGTTTGCTTAAAGTATAAAGAAAGTGCGAATGAAAAAAGTAGTACTCAAATTTCACTATTTTAAATATCATGGAAATAAAATCGGGGAAGCAAATAAAAATTGAAGAATTAAAAGATAAGAATTTTGACTTATTTTTTCTTTCTGAGAATCATGAAAAAAGGTCATATTCTCTTCACGAAAAAATTGTTAAACTAAATATTAATATCAATAAAACTTTCGTCTTCTGTTATAAAGATTATGTGGCTGATAATAATAAAGACGATATTTATAAAGTTAAAATAGATAGTCATACACAGATTTTGGAGTTGATAGATAGTGAAATAAAAAAGATTGAGAAAAAAGAAGTTAGAATTATTGTGGACTATTCTTGTATGACAAAACCATGGTATTATTCAATTATATTATACCTTAAAAATAAAAAAAGTAATCTTAATAGTATTGATATATACTTTAGTTATACTCCTTCAAAATTTATTGAACCACAAAACCCTAAACCTAATAAAGATATAGGCCCTTTACCTGGAAAGTATGTTGTTCCAACAGATAAACCTAAAGCACTTATAGTATGCTTAGGCTACGAGCAAAATAAAGCTGAGGGAATAATTGAGCATCTCGATCCTAAGATTTCATATCTTTTTTATACTAAACCAGCTATTGAAAAAGAATTTGTGAACACTTTAGAGAAAAATAATAGGTCAATATTAAAAGAGAGAAAGAAGTATGTAAGGACTTATCCTTTTAATGATTTATTGGTTCTTGAAAGAGAATTAACGTATTTATACCATTTGCTAAGGAATGATTACAGTATAATTATTGCCCCTCTTGGACCCAAGCCTTTTACGTTTATTGCAATGTTAATGTCAATAAAATATGACGATATAGATATTTGGAGAGTGGGTTCTGGTAATGATATAAATGAATATGACAATGAACCTTCACCCAAAGGAAATTTTATTATCTGTGAAGTTCTTTTTGAAGATTCTGATAATAGCCTCACCTAATAATCGGAGATTACTCATTATTTGTGATTGACAGTTATTAATACTTTGCAATAAGCCAGCCAATGGCTGGCTTATTGAGTACTCATACTCATTCAATAGAAAATACTTGTTCTATAATAACACAAGAAAAGTTAGACAAATCCTTCTGTACCACGAGTTTCCAACTCGTGCTATAAAATGGTTCTTAAAATTAGTTTAAGGATGAGTTATAAAATGGGATTGGGTAGTGTACTTTGGCTTTTCTTTCTTTTTAACGGTTTGGAAAACCGTTTTACGGTAATAAAATAATAAGATTTGTGAATAGAGTGTGAATGGGAGATTGGATGTTTTTTCACATCTCTGTAGGCTTATATAAAATAAAAGTCAATTCTTCTACTTTATCAAAATGTCTATCTGCTGATATTAATGGAACTCCTAAAAAGATAGCGGTAGCCGCTACAATGGCATCGGGTAATTTTAAAGAGTATTTACGGCGTAGTTTGATAGTAATATCTTTGATGCCTTGATTGAAATCTAGGACTGTACATTCCTCTAGAAATAATGCTATCCAATTTTCCTCTTGTGGAGTTATAGCCTTATGTCCCAATAATTCAAGTTCGTTAATAAAAGAAACATAAGCTTCTGTATCTTGAAGGATATATCCTAAATCTTCGTCACCTTTAAACAGATAAAGAGCAATATTGGTATCTAATAATATTTTATTCCCACTCATCACGCATCTCTTTTTGAATGATTAATGGGTCTTTTTCAAACTTTAAAACACCAATGTATTTTTTGGCATTTAATTTTTTTGCACCCTTCACTGGAGTGTTTTTAGGTAATACCTCTTCCAGATTTTGCCCTTTTTTCAAAATGATAGTCATAAAATATAGCTAATTTTTTAGTAAAAATAAGAATTTTTATGGGGCTGGCAAATGATTAAAATTAATAAAGAATTTGTGCCGTCGCTCGTGTCATCACGAGCGATTTTTTTATAATAATAATTGGGTTGCGTATGAAGACGCACGTAACGACAACAAGTAACGAAACACGTAATTTGACGGTTTAGAAAACCGTGCTACAGGCACACAAAAAACCTCCGCAAAAACAAGCCTGCGGAGGTTTAACATTTTTCAATCAAAAACTGTTTATTTTACTACTTTCATAATTCCATTCATGATACTCCAGTGACCTGGGAACGTACAAACATAAGGATAGTCGCCTATTTGTTCTGGTACGGTAAAGGTCAATCTGTATGATTCATCAGGGTTTACCAATGGCGTTGAAGCGATGATTTGAGGAATGTTTGGTACATAGTTTTTATCCAAAGCGTCTTTCTGGGTAATCATTTTATTTGCTGCCTTACCGATAATTTCTAAAGATTTCGGCTTTCCAATCACTAAATTATGTTGCATGGCATCTGGGTTTTCAAATACCAATTCTACTTTTGTACCTGCTTTTACGGTGAATTCTTTTTTATCATACTTCATTTCTTCTTTCACAGATTTTATCACAATCACGACTTTGTTTGGGTCTGCTGCTTCCTCTGCTTTTACTTCCCAAACCTGAAACAAACGAGCCAACTTGGCTTTATTATTGGCAGAAAGTGTTTTGCTTAAACTCGCTAAGAATACTTTGTCGCTGTCTTTTACTTGTACTTTCTTTCTATAATTCCAGCCGTCGGCAATGCCTTTTATTAGCGAAGAAGCACTGATTTCGTCTAATTGCTGACTTAATTTTAATAAAGCAATCACAGAATCTGCCGAACTAACATTTGTATAGCCTTTGATTGCTTTTTCCATAGCAAAGTTTGACATACTCTGAGGAACATTGAAAGTTATTTTTTGGCTATAAGCATTGTTTTTCTCATTCTCTTCTGCAATGCTATTGGCTTTGTCTATTTCCACCGAAACGGTATAAGTACCTGCCAAATCTGATGATAAACCAAGATTGCCCGTCCAAGCACCATTGTTATAAGTATTGATTTTTACGCTTTCGTTGGCAGGAATCCCATCGCTGAAAGTATAGCTTACCAAATCATATTTTCTACCTGTTCCTTCAATTCGGATGTTTAAATTGATGACTTCTCCTTTTGGAATGGCTACTCCGCCTTGATTTTTTACCTCAACATTAAAGCTTACTGGCTCAAGAACCGCAGGGTTGGCAGGAGTAAAATTGATTTTGCTAATCAACAAATCAGGTTTATTACTTGCCGAAATCGCTGTTGCTTTTTCTTCTTTCATCATGGCGGCGTGGTCGTGATGAGCAGGCATTTCTTCGGTTTTAGCTTTTACGGGCGAAGCATTTTTAGTAAGATTTTGTAAATGCTTTTTCAATAAAGCTTGTTTATGGCTTGTCAATACAGCAGCGAAACCATCTGGCAACCAACGGTCGTTGATTTCTGTTGATTGTTCCATACGTGCCAATAAAGCTTTTTCAGATTCAGCTGTTAAAGGCATTTCTGCGAAAGCTAAAAGTGTATTTAACACCACCAAAGGTTCTTTATCATTCAATGAATTTTGTGCCAATAAAACTTTTACAGAAGCTTCTGTACGAGGCAATAATTGAACTGCCGTTTTACGAACGCCCGAACATGGATGCGATAAAGAAGCGATTAAGGCTTTTTGTACTTCGGCATCGTTCAATACGCCCAAACCTTCTAAAGTACGAAGTGCGTGAATCACACTTGGATTAATTCCTGCTTCATCCAAAGATTGGTCTTTGGTCATTTCAATCAATGCTGGCACTACGTCTTTTTGTCCACGTTCTACTAACAAACGTTGTGCGTTCATTCTCCAGAACATATTTGAATTTTTAAGAGCCGACAATAATTCTTGCGGACGGTCTTTTGATAAATTCAAAGGAGTATAATTGGGTGCATCTTTCGCACTTACACGGTAAATTCTACCATGTGTAAAGTTTCTTAAATCAGTTTCATAAGCATTTCCTTGACCCATTTCAAAACCATTTGGTTTTGGGTTATGCTGAATAATGAAAGAGTACCAATCGGCAATCCACACAGCACCATCTGGACCAACTTCTGCAAAAACTGGAGAAACCCATTCGTCCGCACCTGCCAAAAGGTTGAAACCTTCTACGTCGCTATAATCTGTTCCGTTTTTGGTCATCACGTTTTGGTGAACTACGTGTCCTGTCGGTTCACAAACAAAAGCGATTTGATTCCAATATTTTTTAGGGAAAGCTCTAGCCGTATAAAAATTATGACCAGCCGCCGCAGTATATCCACCAAAAACATCTACCTGACGAATTCTTGGCGTGATAGTTTTCATGTCTTTGTGCGTATCAGTACTTCGGCTACCGTTTGTAGCAGTTGGCGAAAGAATATTTCTATGTGGAATAGCCATGTACCAACCATGTGAATTGTTGGCAGTTGAGCCAAAAACATCGCCCGTTTCGTTGAAAGCAAAGCCCCAAGTATTATTTGAAGTACTGGTGATATGTTCAAAATCTGAACCATCAGCTTTGAATCTAAAGAAACCTTGACCGAATTTTACTGAATCCTTTTCGGCAAACTTTCCTTGAAAACCTGCATAACCTAAAGAACCCCAAATCCAGTTATCAAAACCATAATGCAAGTTTGAAGGACCAGCGTGCGTATCAGAAGTACCAAAGCCCGAGAATAAAATTTTCTTTTCATCTGCTTTATCGTCACCATCAGTGTCTTTCAAGAAAATCATGTGTGGAGCTTGTGCTACGATTACACCACCATTGGCAAAAACTAAACCTGTTGGAATACTCAAGCCATCGGCAAAGCGAGTGAATTTATCTGCTTTTCCATCTTTGTCGGTATCTTCACAAATCAAGATATAATCGCTTCCGCCAGTTTCTTTGCGTTCGTTTGGATAATCTTTCGTAATCAAAACATACAAACGACCACGCTCATCCCAAGACATTGCAATTGGGTGCATTACGTTGGGTTCATGAGCAAATACTTCTAAATTAAATTCAACAGGTACTTGTATATGTTTGAGGGATTCTTCTGGAGAAAGTGCCGCCTGTAATAATTGTGGGTCAGGACGTTTTTCGTAATTGGGTAATTTAGCAGGACTATAAGAAAATGGTTGAGGTTGTAATGCTGCATGAGCCGCCTGAGCTTGCTCATCAACCGACCAAACAATGGCATTTTCAAGCATTTTCAAGAAATCAGGATTTGTCCAAGTACGTTCGTCATGTCCATAAGCGGTATAAAATACTTTTCCTTTTCCGTACTGGCGAGTCCAAGTATAAGGTTCTGTTTTAGCGTCTGGACGGTCTTTTGTTTGGTCAGCTTTAATATCACGAGTCATCAAAACATTATTATCTGCTTGTAAATGACTGTGTAAATACGTTTCATCGAAGGCTTTAATGCCAGAAATATCTTTTAAAATTGGATTTTGTGCTTGAACAATATTCGCTTGAATAGTATCCATTGTGTGTCGCCAGAACTGTCCGCCTACCATTTTAACGTATTCTTCAGAATTTCTAAAACAGAAAGAAGCACAATGAATAGGCAAAACTCCTTTGCCAGAAGCCACATAAGCCAAAAGGTCTTTTTCAGCTTCAGGCGTAATTTTATCCCAGTTGGCATAAATCATCAAGGCATCATACTTATTCAAATTAGCAGTATTGATGTCTTCTAATTTATCTGTGTAAGTAATGTTAATTCCTTTGTTTCCGAGTGCAGACATCAATGTTGGCACACGTTCTACAGGTTTATGATGACCATTGTCACCAAGAAACAGTACTTCCAAACGACGAGCTTTCACCGCTGTTTGAATAGCTGCTTTGTTGTTTTTTTTCGCTTTTTTCTGAGAAAAACCTACGAGGCAAGTCAGCAATAAGCAAAGACTAAGCAATGATTTTTTCATTTCTGTTGATAGTATAAATACAATGAATTAATTAAAATTGGATTAATTTATTTCGGTGATAATAAATTTCTTCACCGTGGTCTGTGGCACACAGAACACTTTCAGGCAATTGTGGTCTGTGTGCCACAGACCACGGTTTAAAACCTGTCCATATAATGTGTTAGAATACCAAATTCATCTTCACCTGTCTCGTAAAATTTAGCGGAAGACCAACGATAATTTTCAGGTCTATCGGTAAGATTCCATTTTTCTTGCAAAGGATTTAAGTGAATGTATTCTATTTTCTGTTGAACTTTGACTCTTGTGTTCATCAAAACTGCTAAAGGGTCTCTTTGCCAAATTCGATATTGTCTTTCTTTCTCATTTACTTCAAAATATGACAAAACCTTTGGATGATTGAGTTTTAAATCTTTCACTATTTCATGTGCTACCTTTTTGTTAAATGAAGCATGAGGCATTTCTTTACCATTTTTTTTGAGTAATTCCCAAACAACATGTAGATGATTGGGCATAATAACAAAAGCATAAATCTTGATTTGTTCTAATGCCACCAATTCTTGCCAAACAGAGATAATTAGTTCAATGTATTTTTCTTGATTAAACAAACGTTTCCAGTCCTTCACAGTATCAGTCCAAAAGTAAACTTCGTCAAGAAACATTCTTGAATTACGAATACCATATTTTCTAACTAAATCCTCTCTCATGGTTGTAAGGGAGATACGTTTTTATTTTTTGTTGTGCTTTCTTCACCGTGGTCTGTGGCACACAGAACACTTTCGGGTAATTGTGTTCTGTGTGCCACAGACCACGGAGGAACTAAAACCTCAAAAATCAGGAATATAAATAATTTCTCCTCCTTTTAAAGCTGATTCATGCGATAAAATACCTACTGATGTCCAGTTAGCAGATTGTTCAGCATTAGGGAATGGGTCACGGTCTTCTACAATGGCCGAAACAAATTCATGCACAAGATGCGGATGCGAACCACCATGACCAGAACCTTGTAAGAAAGAAAGGTGTTGGTTTTCGTCGGTATCATACACGCCACCAGTTGTAAATACTTGAATTTCTTCTGGTAAGTAATGAGCGTAATCTGGCACAGTTACTTTTTCTGGAATTTCTGCTTCTGGTTTTTTAGCGGTATGAACCACGTGTTCTTCATGTTCAATTAACGACCATTCAAAAGATTTTTTTGAACCATATACTTCAAAACTCTCACGATATTGACGAGCCACATCAAATAATGAACGATACACCAAAGCACTTAAATCTGAATCTTTGAATTTGATATGTGCAGATTCAATGGCAAATGGTGAATTATAATGTTGATGCAATTCTTCACGAATTGTTCCAGAACCAAAACATGAAACATACTCTGCTTGTAATTTTAACAAACCAGCCACAGGACCAACACAGTGTGTAGCATAGTGCATTGGCGGTAAACCTGGCCAATAACCTGGCCATCCGTCCATGTCTTGTTGGTGCGATGCTTTCAAGAATTGTACTTTTCCTAATTCTCCTTTTTCGTATAATTCTTTCACATACAAAAATTCACGACTGTAAACTACCGTTTCCATCATCATGTATTTTTTGCCTGTTCTTCTGGTGGCTTCAACAATTGCTTTACACTCTTCTACAGAAGTAGCCATCGGAACAGTACAAGCTACGTGTTTGCCTGCGTTCAAGGCTTTCAAACTTTGTTCTGCATGGTTATGAATCGGAGAATTGATGTGTACAACATCTACGGCTGGGTCTGCCAATAAATCTTCAAAGCTTGTATAACGCTTTTCGATTCCGAAAGCATCGCCAATCGCATTAAGTTTCTCTTCTGTACGCTGACAAATAGCGTACATATTGGTGTTTGGGTGACGTTGATAAATGGGAATAAATTCAGCTCCAAATCCTAAGCCGACAATAGCAATGTTTAGTTTCATGATTATAAATTTGAGTTTATGAGTCTGTTCTTTAGTTTATGAGTTTAAAGTTTATGAGTCTAAAAGATTTAAGAATTGAGGTTTGTTCATGAGCATATAAACTCATCAACTCATAGACTTCACACTCTTAGACTTGATGAATTCCAAGCTTTCTTTCATTAATGTTTCTTCGTTGTCAAACATTTTTCTCCAAATGTTAGCCACCGCTAATTTTGAACTAAATGCTTCTACTGATAAATAAGCATCGTATTTAATATCTTCCAAAGCCGTGAAAACGTCTGTCCAGTTTACATTTCCTTTGCCAACAGTACTTCTATCATTTTCAGATATTTGTACATGAACCAAATGTTTACTTAATTTCCTGATGGCATCGCCCAAACTTTTCTCTTCAATATTTGCATGAAAAGTATCAAACATGATTTTACAATGCGGATGATTAATGTCTTCAACCAATTGAAATAATTCATCTGCACAAGAAACCAAGTAACTTTCAAAACGATTGAGGTATTCTAAACCTAAAATAATTCCTTTTTCTTGGGCATAATCTGCCAATTCTCTCAGGTTTTCTACCGCCCAATTCCATTCTTCTTGCGTAGCAGGTTTTCCTGTAAAATGACTTAAAGCTGAATGATATGGACCAGTTAATAAATCTGCTCCTAAAACCACAGCACAGTCGATGGCTCTTTTGTTTCTTTCCAAAGTAGCAGCTCTCATTGCTGGGTCTGGACTGATTTGATTGAAATCAGGGCCGCAAATCGTTACTGCAATTCTGTCTAAACCTAATTCATCCAATTTTGTACGCCAAGATTGCCAATGCGTAGAGTCAACATCAAAAATGGGTACTTCAACACCTGTAAAACCAATCGCTTTAATCTGCTCTAACACTGGAAAAAGGTCTTCGTTAATCTCAGTTCCCCATAAGAGCAAATTCATTCCGTATTTTTTCATTTTATCTTTATCGTAAGGTTTTTTGACTGATTTTGTGTTTAAAACACAATTGTATTCAATAATTAATTTTCAGAGTTTGTTAAACCAAATACAGTTTTTGGCTTAAAGAGTATCAAACAGATAAGAATTTTTAACAATACAAAATAATCTAAAAAAAGTCATAAAAATTTCCGCTCTTTTGATTAGTTTTGACTGTATTTTGACATTTTTTTAGTTTATAAAAGTAATTAAAGTAAAAAAATAGGTTTTGAAAAGTCCATTAAATAAAAGTATTGAATCGCCAAATCATTCTTTCACGATGAAAGAGTTGAAAGAACCGTACTTCGACCCCAACTGGCATTTTCATCCACATTATCAATTATTTGTGGTTTTGGAAGGAACAGGTACACGCTTTATTGGCGATAACATCAAACATTTTGAAGCGGGAGATATGGTTTTTGTAGGACCAGATTTACCACATCTTTGGCGAAGTGATGAAATTTACTTTCAGGGTAATCCCGAATTAAAAACGCATGGCATTGTAGTGTATTTTACAGAAGATTTTTTAGGGAAAGATTTCTTTGAAAAATATGAAATGACCAAGCTCAAACATTTCTTTTTGAATGCCAGTCGTGGATTAGAAATCAGCGGAGCATTGCATGACAAGATTCTTACTTTTATGAAAGAGTTATTGCCATTACAAGGATTTGAGGCAATTTTGAAATTATTAGAAATGCTGAATTTGCTAGCCAATTCCAACGAGTATGATTTTATCAGTAGCGTTGGCTATACCAATCCATTTAAAACTTCTGAAACCGAGCGAATGCACAAAGTTCACGAGTACGTGCTGAACAATTATCGTACTTCAATTAACTTAACAGAAGTAGCTTCGTTGGCGGGTATGGCTACGGCGGCGTTTTGCCGTTACTTCAAGGCAAGGACGAATAAAACTTTTTCGGATTTTGTCAGTGAATTGCGGGTTGGCTATGCCTGCAAATTATTGATGGAAGATAAATTGAGCGTCACACAAGTTTGCTATGAAAGTGGGTTTAATACTTTGTCGAATTTCAACAAACAATTTAAGGATTTGAAAGGACAAACGCCTTCGCAATTTAGACTTGCTTTTGGCGATACAACTTTTAAAAAATCTCCTCAATCTTAGCTTCTTTTCCTCTGAAATTAAACGTATCGCCTTTGCCTTTTCCCATCAGTAATGCTCCGATGGGAGATTGTGGCGAAATAATCATGATATTTTCGCCGTCGATTTTACAAATACCAACACTTACAGCCAAAAAGTAATTTCCAGTAGAAGTTTTCAGAAAAGCACCAACAGCTCCTTTTTTGAAAGTAAGATTCATATCAATGCGTTCGACGATGGCTTTTTCTCTTTTAGCTTGTTCGTGCATCAAACCGTGCATATCTCGGTCGAGTTGCCCCATTGCTCTGGACGTTTCGTACTTATCGCCCGCAGACGATTTTGATTCTTCATTGGCAGAAGCCTGAGCTGCCTGCATGGCATCGTAGGAAGTTTGTATTCTTTGGTCTAAAAAATTATTAATATAATCGACAATCTTTTGTTTCATGTTTTAATAGCTCTAGGCTGTCAGCCTTCGGTCATCAGCTTTTTTTAGCTTTGAGCAAAGCACTTTGGGCAAGGACAATTTATAATTCATAATTCACAACTCATAACTCAAAGTGTTTCTCTCCGAATCATATAAAAAGGATTTTTTACTTTTATTTTCTTTTTATCTAACAACAAAGCCGCAGCAGTTCTACCCATTGTTTCAAAGTCAGTTGTGATAACAGTGATGCCTAAGAGTTCTTTTAAGGTAGTTTCGTTGAAAGAAACCACTCCGATTTCATTACCTAAAGTATAACTTGATTGACGAACTTTTTTAACTAATTCAGCCAAATCGTGTTCTTCAACAACTACATAAGCTGTTTGTGGAGTGAGTAATTCTTCATCAACGTTTTCTCTGATGATAAATTCTTTGTGTGCATTTACACAAAAGTAACGAACGCCTCTTACAATATCAGCAGGATAATTACCATCACTCGGAAAAACCAATACAACTCGCTGATACTTAGCAAATAAATCATTGGCACTTTCTAGTGCTTCTGCTACATCACGCTCAAAATCTTGATAGACCGACAAACACTCGTTTTTATATTCTGGTAAATCTTTATCAAGTAAAACCAATTCATCTGAAGGGATTTTCTCCAAAGCCTTCATGGCAATAGCTTTTTCTGAATCTGGAAAAAAATGTGGCATAACTACATAATAGTTGTATTTACCAAGATTTTTATCAATGATTTCATCGAAAAGGCGAGCATTATAATGATGAATTTGTAAGTCAACTGAAGCTTTATCGCCCAATACTTTCAGAAAAGCATAGTAAATTAATTTCTTATAAGAACTTAATTTGTTGAAAATCAACAGGATTCTCATTTTTCTGCTTTCTCCGCTATTCACATAATATCCTTTTCCTTGTACAGAAGTAATAAAGCCTCTTTCTTTTAATTCACGATAAGCTTTTTCTACGGTGTCACGGGCTAAATAATACTCTTCACTGAGTTCACTGATAGATGGAAGCTGTTCGTTTTTCTTCAATACATTGCGTTCAATATCCGAAATAACCGATTGGATTATCTGCTTGTATTTGGGTGTTTTATCGTTTGGATTGAGTTTGAGCTGGTACATGATTCTTTGGAAACTCAGCTTCACACATTTTCTCTAGATAAGAAGCGTTAAGGCTGAGCATTAATTTTACTATACATTACTTTTAATTTAAATCTTTTGAGCAGGGAAGTGCATGATAGTTCCCTTTTGTTTTTGGTTTATCCTTGTAAAATTTTATACGATTCCAAGAAACAAATTTACAAACTATTCTTTCAAAGAACTAGATTTATAATAATTACTCTAAAAATGTTATTCAATTTTTAAGATGATGTTTTGGGGCAATTCTTAGGTTTCGCTTAGATACAAAATATTCATTCTAACAAAAAGCAAACATAAAAAAGGAGTGTTTGCCAAGCAAAATTCAAATATATAATTGATTATGGGAGCAATTTTAGGTGTTATTTTTCACTTTATTGGTGGCTTTGCATCAGGGAGTTTTTATATTCCTTACAAGAAAGTTAGAGGTTGGTCATGGGAAAGTTATTGGATTACAGGTGGTGTTTTTTCATGGTTAATCGTTCCACCTTTAGCGGCTTATCTCACCATTCCAGATTTTACTTCCATTATTTCTAGTAGCGAAGGAAGTGTATTGTTTTGGACTTACGGAATGGGTGTTTTGTGGGGAATTGGGGGCTTAACTTACGGTTTAGGAGTACGGTATTTAGGCATTTCATTGGGTAGTTCTATCATTCTTGGGCTTTGTTCTGTTTTTGGTTCTTTGATTCCTTCGGTATATTATTACTTCAATAAAACGGCTGGAAAAGATACAATCTATGATTTGGTATCTACCAATTGGGGACAAATGGTGTTGCTAGGCTTGGCTGTTTGTGTGTTAGGAATTGTGATTTGTGGAAAAGCGGGTGGAAGTAAAGACAAAGATTTAGCAGGAAAAGCAAGTGCTGAAAATCAGGAGTTTGATATTGTGAAAGGACTTACTTTCTCGATTATCTCTGGTTTGTTGAGTGCTTGTTTTAGTTTTGGTATTGAAGCTGGTTCGGCGATGTCGAATGTTGCAAATGAAATTTGGGTAGCTAGTAATCCTGGACAAGGTGAATTTCTGTATCGTAACAATGTTGTGTATATCGTTATTCTTTGGGGTGGCTTAACCACCAATTTGATTTGGTGTATGTACTTGAATTTCAAGAACAAATCTTTTGGTGATTATACCAATGCTGAAACGCCTTTATTGAAAAACTATATATTTAGTGCCATCGCAGGCACAACTTGGTTTTTACAATTCTTCTTCTACGGAATGGGCGAAAGTAAATTAGGAAACGGCCCAAGCTCTTGGATTCTCCACATGGCATTCATTATTTTAGTTGCTAATTCATGGGGATTAGTATTGAATGAATGGAAAGGCGTTTCTAAGAAAACTTTAACTACAATCATCGTAGGTATTTTAACGATTGTACTTTCGGTATTAATTGTAGGTTATGGTAACTCTTTGAAAGGTTAAAGAAATAAAAAAATATAAAAAAAGGAGCATCAGATTGAAAAATTTGATGCTCCTTTTTTTTATGTTAAAATATTATCTTGTGGTAATAAATATTTGTACTAAACGATGAAATTTTTTGATAAATGTCTTTTTTTAGCTCAAATATTTTTTTTGATTAAAATTGGTATGTTATTTGACTTATTTATTATGATAAATGAAGGATATTATACGTTAATATTTATTTAAATATGAAATGCGTCAAATATTTTTTTTTTAATAATAGTAGTATCTTTGAGTAAGATGACAAATTTTTTATCCAATTACAGATAAAATTAGCCTAAGGTTTTATCTGAAAATAAAAAATTTGAGATGAATAAATCCAAGTTTGTTCGTCAATATCTGCAAAATTGGTTTGATGTAAATTGTGAAATTTCCTAATCTCAATAATTTCCTAAGCTTTACTGACTATGAAAACCCAACAAACTGTATTCAAAAACAATCAATGGAAAACAATCTCTGAAAATGAAGGCTTTGTTGCCTCAAATGCTAATTGGGTATTAGTATTTGGTGAACGCATTGTTTTAGAGACTATCAAACCTTTTGATTATCTTAAAAATCTTTATCCTAATGCCGATATTGTTATTAATTCAACTTCTGGAGAAATCTACCAAGATTCAGTACACGATGACTCAATCATTGTAACTGCCATACAGTTTGATAAAACCTTGGTAAAAAGCGTTGAAATAGACATTAATTCGCACCATGAAAGTGGTATTGCAGGTGAAAAAATAGCTGAAGCTTTAGCGGGAGACGATTTGAGAACAATTTTTATTATTTCGGATGGAGCAAGAGTAAATGGAAGTGAATTGATAGCCAGCTTAAATAAAAAGACAGATGAAGAAATTCTGATTTCTGGAGGTTTGGCGGGTGATGCAGCAAGATTTGAAAAAACCTTAGTTGGACTAAATCATAATCCTGAAGAAGGAAAAATTGTTGCGATAGGTTTATACAGTAAAAATCTCAGTGTTGGGCATGGCACAATGGGAGGTTGGGATGGTTTTGGTCCTGAACGTGAAGTAACAGAATCTGAATACAATATATTATATAAAATTGGGGATGTAGCCGCTTTAGATTTATACAAAGAATACTTAGGGAAATATGTGGAAGGTCTTCCAGGAGCAGCTTTACTCTTCCCTTTATCAATGCGTGAAACCGAAGATGCAGAACCCGTTGTAAGAACTATACTTTCTATTGATGAAGAAAAGAAAAGTATGACTTTTGCAGGAGAATTACCAAAAGGCTCTTTGGTTCGTTTTATGAAAGCAAATTTCGACCGTTTGATTGACGCTTCTGCAAAAGCTGCTCAAGATTCAATTCAACCTTTTGGAGCTTCGCCAGAATTAGCAATTTTAGTGAGTTGTGTAGGTAGGAAACTTGTACTTGGGCAAAGAACTGAAGAAGAAGTAGAAGCGGCTCGTGAAATAATGGGCGATGAAACCGTAATAACAGGGTTTTATTCTTATGGCGAAATATCACCATTAAACTCTAATGCTCGTTGTGGCTTGCATAACCAAACCATGACAATCACCACACTTTCTGAAAATTGATTAGAATGAATAATACAACATTTCACAGATTACTTGCCAAGCAAATCAAAAAACATTTGACAGACGAATGTCTGGAAAATGAAAATTTTCAAAATTTTATTAAAGCAGTTAATGAATCTTACTTGAGCTTTGATAGAGATAAGGAACTGTTTGAACATTCATCTCAATTGAATGAAAGAGATTATGCCGAAATCAATAATAAGCTCAAAGATGAAATCAAACAGAGACGTCTTTCTGTAGAAAAATTGATTGAAGCGATTTATTCTTTAGAGGTAAGTGAAGAAACAGAAGAAAAACCTTTAAATCCTGATGATATGTTAGGATTGATGGATTTCTTGAAAGTTCAAATTGATAATCGCAAGCAGCTTGAAGCAGATTTAAGAAAATCAAAAGAATTAGCAGAAGCAGCTACTCAGGCAAAATCGGAATTTCTTTCAATGATGAGTCATGAAATTCGCACGCCTCTAAATGCCATTGTGGGGCTTACTTATTTGATGCAACAAGAAGAAGTATCAGATTCATTGGCTGAGAATTTGAAAATCCTTCAATTCTCAACGAATAATTTGCACGTACTTATCAACGATATTTTAGATTTCAGTAAAATTGAAGCAGGAAAAGTTGAGCTTGAAAGAGTGCCATTCGACATTAAACAATTGGTTTCAAACATCAAGAAGGCTAATCAAATAAAGGCTGAGGAGAAAGGGAATAAAGTGAGATTAATGATTGATGATGATGTACCAAATGTTTTGATTGGCGATGCCTTGCGATTGGGGCAAATTATCACAAATTTAATTTCAAATGCGGTAAAATTCACCAAAAATGGAAGTATTACGATAGAACTTTCTCAACGCCGCCGTACTGCAACTCATGTTACAATTGACATCTCTGTTATTGATACTGGAATAGGTATTCCTTTAGATAAACAGGCGATGATTTTTGATAAATTTACGCAGGCGAATTCAGAAACTACTCGTCAGTTTGGTGGTACTGGTCTTGGGCTTGTCATCACAAGAAGTTTGTTGCAGTTGCACGGAAGTGATATTCATCTTGAAAGTGAAGAAGGTAAAGGTTCAACATTTTACTTTACTTTAGACCTTGAAATAGGAACAGAATTAAGAACGAAAGTAAACGAAGCACACACAGAATTATTGAATGAGAATACGCTGAAAGGCGTAAAAGTACTTTTGGTAGAAGATTATCCAATGAATATCAAAGTTGCTACCAAATTCTTGGAGCGTTGGCAAATTGTAATTGATGTAGCCGAAAATGGGCAAATCGCTTTGGATAAATACGAAAGAGGAAAATACGATGTGATTTTGATGGATATTCAGATGCCAGTATTAGATGGTTACACGGCTACAGCAAGAATCAGAGAAACAGATACAGATACTCCAATTATTGCTTTGACAGCCTCTGCAACACTCAATAATCAAGACAGAGCATTTTTAGTTGGGATGAACGATTATGTAACCAAGCCTTTCAACCCCAATGAATTATTCCAAAAAATTGCAAAATATAGTTATCGATAGATAATAGAAATACTAATAAAATTAAAAGGCTCAACGAATTTTTCGTTGAGCCTTTTAATTTTATTGTGCTAATAATTTGTCTAATTCTGCTCTCAGCACAGGAACACTTTCGGCTAATTTTACTTGAAATAAGCTCCACATGTATTGTAAACTTTCATACTCTGGTTTTTCTTTTGCTCGATTTTCAATGCCAATTAATGATTGCTCCAGTTCTGTAAGCCCAACCATTCCTAATGTTGGTTTTAGTTTATGTGCCAGCTTTCTTAGGGCTTCCCAATTTTGTTGATGAATTAAGTTAGATATTTCTTGAAAATCAGGCAAAACATCATCTAGGAAAGTCTGAAAAATATCAGCAGCATATTCTCTGTCATCACCATAAAGGTCGGTTAGTCGTTCATTATCAAGGAAAATATTGTTTTCGTAAGTTTTCGTAGCAGTATTTTCTTCATCTGGAACCATTACAGCATATTCAGATTTCGTATTTACATAATTCTGAATAACACTTAATAAATGGTTAGGTGAAAATGGTTTAGTAACGAAATTATCCATTCCAACTTCAAATGCCTTATTCTTTTGGTCGAGCATGGCAGATGCCGTCAGAGCGATAATTGGCGTATTTTGATTCGGATTTTTGGTATTTCGTATCGTAATTGTCGCTTCATATCCATCCATATTTGGCATTTGGATGTCCATCAAAATAATATCAAAACGTTCTTTTGATGCTTTATCGACTGCTTTTTTACCATCAGAAGCTATTGTATAAGTAAAATGCCATTTGTTTAATAAACTGCTGATGTATTTTTGGTTCATCGCATTATCTTCTGCAACAAGTATTTTGCAAGATTCTAAGCTACGGTCAGCCTCTTTAATTACATGGTTATTTTTAACGACTTCATTCTTAGACCTTTGGAAAGGCAACGTAACCGTGAAAGTAGTACCATCACCTTCTCTACTTTTTACAAGAATGCTACCGCCTTGAAGCTCAACTAATTGCTTGGTAATGGCAAGTCCTAGCCCAGTTCCTTTATGTTTATGACCTTGTTCTGAATCTACTTGTTTGAATTTTTGGAAGATTAAATCCAATTTATCTGCTGGAATTCCGATACCTGTATCTGAAACTTTGAATTCAATCCAGCAAGTTTCATCTTCTTCTTTTAAAAGCTTAACCATTACATCAATACTGCCATGTTCTGTAAACTTTTCAGCATTGCCTATAATATTCAACAAGATTTGGTTTAGGAGTAAATCATCTCCTAAATAATTACCAGTGATTTTGACATCCGTCAAAAGATTAATTTCAACAGGGCTACTATCCAGTTTTATCTGGAAAACTCTTTGAATTGTGCGTAGCAAACCAACCAAATCGAACGGATGCTTGTGAATTTCTATTCGTCCTGCTTCTATCTTTGCCATATCAAGTAAATCTGAAATAAGACTGTGTAAAAAGTCAGCTGATGTTTTCAAGATGTCCAAGTATTCAAATTGTTCATTTGTTGGACGAGTATCAAACATCAAGTGTGTCATCCCAATAATAGCATTCAGCGGAGTACGAATCTCATGACTCATGTTTGCCAAGAATTGCTTTTCAGCCTGTCTGGCTTCTTCTGCAACTTCTTTCGCTTTTTCTAGTTCTTGTTCTAGTAATTTTCTCTCAGTGATGTCATAATGAATACCCATTGAGGCGACGGTAACACCGTTTTCGTCTATAATAGGAGCACCACTGATTAATACCCAAATAGGAGTACCGTCTTTTTTAATTAAGCATAGCTCATAAGAGCTTGCTTCTCCTTTTTCACGTTCTTCTTGCTTTTCGTTTACTTTCCCTTTTTCGTCTTCGGGTAAAAATAATTCTTTGGCGTTCTGCCCTACAAGTTCTTCATTGGTGTAGCCCAACATTTCGCAGAAACGATCGTAAGCTCTTAGAATTTTATGGTTTTTGTCAACTTCCAATAAGCCGAGTTCCATATTATCCAAAATACCTCTGTACTTTTCTTCGCTTTTACGAAGACGCTCATGAGCAAAATGTTTATCTGTTACATCTGAAAAATTATATAAATGACCTCTGTATTGTCCTTCAATAAAAATTGGAATATAGTCTCTTTCAAATATTCTACCATCGACCATCTCAAGTCGTTCATCAACAACAATTTCTCTTTTTTCTAGCACTTCAGTTACTCTGCTAATGAAATTTTCAGGGTCTTTGAAGTGCCCTTGAATTTCGTCAGCTAATGAAACACAATTCATCCCAATAAGGTCGGAAGGAGATAAATTGATTGCAAATAAATCACAAAAAAGCTGATTGACTAAAATGATGGTACGATTTTCGTCTTCAACAAGTATTCCTTTTTGAAGATTAGAAATAAAATTGCTAAATCTTGCTTGAGTAGCTCTAAGAGTATCTTCTGTTTTTTTGCGTTCAGTAATGTCACGGGCAACTGCTACCAATTCAATAGACTCGTCATCGTTTTCGATGCGTCGTACATTCTGCCCAATCCAAACAAGATTACCGTTTTTAGCTTTAATTGGAAATTCATTATAAGTACTTTCTTCCTTATTCTGAACCATTTCCGCATAAAAATTAATGAGTGCTTCCTGATAGCTTGGTAAAACTAAAGTAGAGAAGTGACGACCAATAATTTCTTCTTCAGAAAAGCCTAATCTTTCTTTGATAACTGGATTGACATAAGTAAAAATGCCATCAGTAGAAATTTTATAAATAATATCTTGAACAGATTCTATTAAGTGGCGATATCTTTTTTCAGTCTTTTTTAGTTCATCAACAGAACTTTTTACTTGTTGTTCAAGATTTTCGTTGAGCATTTGCAATTGTTCGCTGGTCTCGTAGAGTTCCAAAGCCTTTTTTTCCAAGATAATCTCGGTTTGCTGATGAGCTTGTTTTTCTAGCTCTATTTGGCGTTTGAGCTTTTCTATTTCTTCCATATTAATTTTTACACAATCAAAAGTTTTACCTCAACTTACTTATTAAGTATCAACTCATCATAAATTATTCCAAAATATCATTTTGATGATTTTTCTGATACTTTTCTTTACTTAGGCTACAAGTTGAAGCTTTTACTCAATTTTTATAATGAATTATAAATGATTAATGCTTTTTAGTACTCAATATTTGGGGTCAAAAGATATCTATTTTAATAAAATATTCAGGAGTAAAAATGGCTTGTGGATATAGCCAGTTCAATACCCATTCATGTTTTCTACATTTTATAATTAATTGAAGCTTTTGTAGGAAGATAAATTGTGAGAATATTTCGCATTTTACCGAATTAAGCAAGTACATCAATGCTGTTTTGTTTTTATAAAATGATGATAATTCAAATAAGTAAATCTTGCTTGCTTTGCTTTAAATTGCTTTCAAAAATTGAAAACGTGAAATAACGAAATCTAATTTAGGATTAAGAGTGAAACACTTGTTGTTCGTGAATCTTCGAGATTATTTGAAAAAGGTTCAAGTTAAATATCAATGGTTTTATTATGTTAAAAATTTGATGAAATTTAGCAAAATTTTATCAAAAAAAATGTGTAGCAACAATAATTGTATAAATAAAATATTAAAGTTTTATTTTTTCTTTTCTGCAATTAAAAGAGCAATTCTGATTTTATGGTATTCGAACCTAGCATCCATGGCTTCAAAGAGTGGCTTGATAGGATCTCCTTTTTTTACATTCATTATTTTTGCGGCTCCAATAATCTGTTGGTATTCTGTTTCAGTTATAAATGCTGAAATATTAATATCTTCGCCGTCTTCATACAATTTTGCAAGGTGTGAAAAAATCGTGACTGGATTCAAATTTCGCTGTTCTGCAATTTCTTCTACTGACAAGCCTTCTTTGTATAACTGAAAAGTATAATGAAAAGTATCAATGCCAGTTGATGTACTTCCTTTCGGAATTGTTCTCAGAAAATCTCTGATTTCTTTTAAAAATACTTCTCCGAATTGTCGATACTTTTGTTCACCAACGCCCGAAACGTTGAACATTTCTAATTGATTCAAAGGCTTTTTTTGTGCCATGTCCGAAAGTGTCGCATCCGAGAAAACCACAAATGGCGGAATATTTTTTTCATCAGCAATTTGTTTTCTGAGTACTCGCAGGCGTTCAAAAAGTTCATCTTTAATGATTTCTCTTTTCGATTTTTCTTTCGGAATATTGGCTTCACGTTCGGCTTGTTTTTCTTCAAAAGGTCGGTAACGCACCAACTGTACTTTTCTGCCTTCCTTTAAAATTGCCCAAGAAGCATTATTGAGCTTGTAAGCATGGGCTTCGTCGTAAGCAATATCCATCACGCCCGAATTCAACATTTGCTGTAAATAGTCTGCCCATTCGTCTGCTTTTAATTCTTTCCCAGCACCAAAGGTTTTGATTTCGTGATACTTATGTTCAATGATTCGTCTATTGTTCGAACCTCTCAGAATATCAATCAACATACTCATCGCAACATTTTCACCAGTTCTGGCAATGGCTGAAAGGGCTTTTTGGGCAATCAGCGTAGCATCAAAACGGATGGGCGGATTTTTACAAACATCGCAATTACCACAGTCGTTTGTAACCTCTTCGTTAAAATAGCTCAAAAGGATGCGTCTGCGACAAATTTCTGCTTCGGAGTACTGCTTCATACGGTCGAGTTTGGCTACTTGTACTTCTTTCATTTCCGCAGGAAGTTCAGAATTTGCAATCATATCTTTTCTGACCAATAAGTCATTGTAAGTATAAAAAAGCAAAGTGTCTGATTTTACGCCATCACGCCCAGCACGACCAATTTCTTGATAAAAACTTTCTACATTCGAGGGCATCGAATAATGAATTACCCAACGCACATTCGATTTATCAATACCCATTCCGAAGGCAATTGTGGCTACAATTACCTGAATATCATCTTGAATAAATTGATTTTGTACTTCTGAACGTTCTTGTGCTGGCATTCCAGCATGATAATACTTGGCATTGATGCCTACTTTCCGAAGAGCTTCAGCTACGGTTTCGGTATTTTTTCGACTCAAACAGTAAATAATTCCACATTGTCGAGGACGCTCAGTAATGAAATTTTGAATGATTTTAATACGATTTCGCCCCGCTTGTACGGAAAGCGAAAGGTTGGGTCTATCAAAAGATGAAATAAATATTTTAGCCTCTGGAATTCCCAGTTGTGTCAGAATATCTTTACGAGTTACTTTGTCAGCAGTAGCCGTTAAAGCAATCATCGGAACGTTTGGAAGTGCTTTCTTCAAAACACTCAATTTTGTATATTCTGGTCTGAAATCATGTCCCCAAGTAGAAACACAATGCGATTCATCAACGGCAAAAAGACTGATATTAAGCGAAAGTATCCACTCTAAATATCCTTGCGTAAAAAGTTTTTCAGGCGAAATATATAAAAGTTTTAGTTCACCATTTCTGCATTGGCGTTCTATGGTACTTTGTTCCTGAGAAGTAAGGGAAGAATTAACATACTCTGCCGCAATGCCGTTCGCTTTTAGGGCTTGCACTTGGTCGTGCATCAGGGCAATTAATGGTGAAATTACCAGCGTTAAACCTTGCATCACCAAAGCTGGAATTTGAAAGCAAAGTGATTTCCCACCACCCGTTGGCATCAACACCATAGCATCTTGCCCGTAAAGTACCCAGTCGATAATTTCAGCTTGTAATGGACGAAAGGCATTGTAGCCGTAATATTGTTTTAAGATTTGTTCTTTGGTGAGTGACATGAAGTATAAGAAGTTTAAACGAAATTACAATTTTCATTTAACTTTTTAGGCAAAACTAAGGCCTATCTATTACATTTGATAATATTTTATATAAAAGCATATTAAATAAATAATCATTCTCATGAATTTTAATATTGATTTAAAAGAGCTTTCTACTCGTGAAAGTGAAAGAGTAGAATGGAAAGAAAATGGAGATAATGTCAATATTGTAAATAGTATTGTTAAAACTATTTCAGCTTTTGCTAATGATATATCAAATTTTGGAGGAGGTTATGTCGTTTGTGGGGCAAAAGAAACAAAAGACGAATATGGTTTTCCTAAAGTTCAATATACAGGTCTATCAGCTAATAAATTAAAGGAAATAGAAGGTAAAGTAACTCAACATTGCAGAGATTATGTTAGTCCCACGATTGCTCCGATTGTTCACGAAATCAACAATCCATTTGATGCCAGTACCAAAGTGTTGGTTTTTGTGATTCTTGCTACTTCTGAGGCGCATAGTTACAGAGATGGGACGACTTCCAATTACTATGTTCGTATCAGTAGAGAAACAAAAGAAGCAAGAAATGGTGTACTTGCTCAGCTACTTATTAAGAAACAGAAATTAGAGTATTTTGATAAAAGAGTAAACCCAATTGCTACTCAAGCAGACATTGATATTCTTTTTTTTCGAGACATTTTACAAGAAATGAGTCTTCTTTCTCCTGAAAAATCTTTAGAAGATTATTTTTCAGATAGAGAGCAAATTGCAGAATTAGTTGTGCCATTATTTGCAAAAATCAACTTGGATAATATACTTAGACCAAGGAATTTTACAGTACTCATATTTGGAAAGAAACATAGTATTACAGTATTTTATCCAGAAGCATATACTATTTTTTCAATTTATAAAGGAGTTGATAGAAGTGAACCTACTGCTGAAAGATATACTCTGACTGGCAATATTATTGAGCAAGCAAAAAAAACTATTGAACTCTTAAACACACAATCTTATACAGCTTTCGATAAAACAAGCCATAAGCCTAATCAGGTAAAATATCCAATGAGAGCCTTGCAAGAGGCTGTAGTTAATGCTATCGTACATCGAGACTATGAAATTCCTGAACCAATTCGTATTACTGTATTTACTGATAGAATTGAAATCAAATCTGCAGGCTCACTTCATTGGGGAGTTGATAAAGAAAAGTTTTTGAAAGGAAAAGCAAGCCCTAAATGGAGAAATCAAAGTTTTGCTTATTTATTTAATAAATTACAGTTAGCTCAGTCAGAAGGACAAGGAATTCCCACTATTTTTAGAACGATGAAAGAGGAGGGGTGCCCTGAGCCTATATTTGAAATTGAACCTGAGAATGTTACTTGTATTCTTCCTGCACATCCTCGACATCAAATTATTAGAGAACAACAAGAGATACAGGATAAAATAATTTTAGAAAAGTATCAAGAAGCTAAAGAACAAGTATTAACATTATTAGATAAGGATTTATATAATTTTAGGACTATTGACCTTTATTGTGAAATAATTACTAAGCTTAGACAACCTCAAGATTTATTCAACCTCTTAGAAACTAAAAAAGTAGATTTCTATTCTGTAAATCCTAATACATTAATAAATATTGCAGAGATTTTAAGTTATGATAGAGATAATATTCAATATCAGGCAGTTGCTAATCGAGCATTATCAGTTGCATTGTCTGGCAAAATTGAAGAAAGTCAAATTATAAAAGCTGTTGTAAGCCTCAAAAAAATTGGAGAGCCAGAAGATGTTGTGAAGTTTGTAAGTGATGCAATAAATAAATATCCTAATTTAACTAACAATACTACACTATTAGAAAAAAGAGCTACTTCAAAAATGGACTTAGCGAAGAAATGTATTAATACTGCTAAAGATCATCAAAGTAACCCTAAAACAAAGGCAAGAGCATGGGAAATGTGTCGACAGTTATTAGATGAGGCAGAACGTGATTTATTATTTGCTATGAATAATGCTGAAAGTCTTACTGAGAAATCCTTTATTGACAAGGATATAAAATTTCTTGAAAGTATGAAGAAAGTATCAAAAAAACCGAATAAAAAATCTTTTTAAGAAAATTATGTATTAAGACTTCTTTGATTAAAATATAATGACAAAAACAATAAACATTAATCCGCCAGTTCGTAAGTTTTTGGCGGCTGATTTTCAATTAAGCACTTGGGAAAGTGTAAAACCTTTATTCGATAATTTGGTAGAACGTTCTATTGATAACGTGGACGATTTACGCAAATTTTTTACCGACCGCTCTGAATTAGAAAGTTACCTTTCGGAAAACTTCGCTTGGCGTTATATCAAAATGACTTGCGATACGGGCGATAAGGAAATTAAAGCTCATTTTGACCAATTTGTGACGGAAATTCAACCACATTTGGCTGAATACGATGATGTTTTAAACAAAAAAACACTTGAAAGTCCGTTCTTGGATGAATTAACCGAAACTGGTTTTGACATCACGATTAGAGGAATGAAAAAATCGACTGAGATTTTTAGAAATGAAAACATTGCTCTTTTTACCGAAATCCAAAATCTGTCAAGCCAATACCAAGCAACGGTAGGAGCAATGACGGTTGAATTGGACGGGCAAACTAAAACACTTCAACAAGCAGGTGTTTTCTTGGAAAATACCGACCGTACTTTAAGAGAATCTGTTTATAGAAAAATTCAGGAACGTCGTTTTCAAGACCATGAAAAGATGGACGAAATTTTCAATAAACTGACAGCTTTGCGTCATCAGATTGCTTTGAATGCAGGTTTTGAAAATTACCGTGATTACTCTTTTGCCGCTTTAAAACGCTTTGATTATACTCCTGCCGATTGTTTCAATTTCCACGAAGCGGTGGCTGAAACCATTGTTCCAATTTTAAATAATGTAGCGACTGAGCGTAAAAATGCTTTACAAGTAAGTGAGCTACGTCCGTGGGATAAATCTGTGGATGCACAAGGTCGTGCGGCTTTGCATCCCTTCAATGGTGGCGAAGATTTATTGAACAAAACCATTGAATGTTTCACCCAATTAGACCCATTTTTAGGCGAATGCCTAAGTATTATGAAAGAAATGGGTCGTTTGGATTTGGAATCAAGAGTAGGCAAAGCTCCTGGCGGATACAATTATCCTTTGGAAGAAACAGGTTTCCCATTCATTTTTATGAATGCTTCGTCGCTGATGCGTGATGTAATTACGATGCTTCACGAGGGCGGTCATGCGGTGCATTCAATCGTAACGAAAGATTTGATGTTGAATACTTTCCGTAATTTTCCTTCGGAAGTAGCAGAATTGGCTTCGATGTCGATGGAATTGATTTCGATGGATTTCTGGAACGTGTATTTTGATAACGAAGAGGAATTGAAACGTGCTAAAATTCAACATTTAGAAGATATTCTCAGTACACTTCCGTGGGTAGCGACGGTGGATAAATTCCAACATTGGATTTACGAAAACCCAACGCATAGCGTAGAAGAACGCACAGCGGCTTGGCTAAGTATTTATGAGAAATTTGCAGATTCAGTAACGGATTGGTCTGGTTTAGAGGATTATAAATCTTGGATGTGGCATCGTCAATTGCATATTTTTGAATTACCCTTCTATTATATCGAATATGGAATTGCTCAATTAGGAGCGATTGGCGTATGGAAAAATTATAAAGAAAATCCACAAAAAGGTTTGGAAGGTTATTTAAACGCTTTGAAATTGGGTTATACCAAACCGATGAAAGAAATTTATGCGGCAGCCAATATTCCTTTTGATTTCTCGAAAGAACATATTGCTTCACTAATGAATTTCGTTCAAGCTGAATTAGCGATTTTGAAGAAATAAGCACCTTAAAGTATTTTTCAAAAAGTTTCTGGAATATTAATATTATCAGCTTATTGAAAGACAAACGATTAACGGATTTCAGATAACTGATAACTTGTACGAAAGTACTTATAAACTAAAAAATCCCTTCTAACAACGTTAAAAGGGATTTTTTTATGTTCTAAGCAAGGAAAACTACACCTTGATTTCAACATCAACACCTGAAGGCAATTCTAATTTCATTAACGCATCAACTGTTTTTGGAGATGATGAGAAAATGTCAATTAAACGCTTATAAGTACATAATTGGAATTGCTCACGAGCTTTTTTGTTTACGTGTGGTGAACGCAAAACTGTGAATTTCTCAATTTTAGTAGGCAAAGGAATTGGACCTGAAACTACTGCACCTGTAGCTTTAACCGCTTTCACGATTTTCTCAGCCGATTTGTCCACTAAAGTGTGGTCAAATGACTTCAATTTGATTCTGATTTTTTGATTCATTGTATTGGTACGTTAAAATTTGTAATTCCCGTAACGAAAGTACCATTAGCTTCATTTTCGGGACTGCAAAATTAGTGAATTTATTAATATTCAGAACGATAAGGGTAAAAAATATTCTGAATTATTCTTTAGGCATTTTATTAATAGGATTACTTTGTTGTGCGGCTTTGTTGATAACTACATTTTCTGCTGAAGTTAAAAGCCATTTTCCAGCTTTATTCACAAAAACCATCAAGGCTAAGTTTTCTGCTTCTTTGTAGTAATTACCATTGGGCGAAGTATAAGCTCCCATGTGCCAATAGAGATGAACAACCGCTACGTCGTTGGTAATAAATCGGGTATGTACACTTGTTTTGCTCAAAGGTGTGTTCTGAAACATTACTTTATGAAAAACCTGATGGGCATATTGTACTTCTTTTCGGTTTTTCCACCACATCCCTACCACATTTACCCAGTCGGCATCTTCGGTAGCATACTCTTTCATGTCGTCGTAATTGTGATTATTCCAACTATTAATTACGGCATCGACTTGTTTTTCGATAGCCATTTTGTCTTGTGAATGGTCTTGAGCAAAGCCAGAAGATAGGCTTGTAACCCAGAAAAAGGAGAGGAGTAAAGATTTCATAATCATGTTTTTTTAAGTTTATGATTACAAAATTAGGCTGAGGCTTTGCCTAAGAATAGTACAAATGCGACATCTTTGGCGATAAGTTAATCGTCATAAAATTGACTTCCGAGATAGTATGGAGAATTTTTGAATTCATCTTCGATAACGGAAGGCGAGATTCCACAGAAAGCTTTAAAGTCTCGAATTAAGTGCATTTGGTCAAAATAGCCACATTCGTAAGCAATTGTTGTCCATTTGCTATCAGGAAATTTTTCTTTTAATGTCCAAGCCTTTGCGAAGCGTGTCATTCGGGCGAAAAATTTGGGTTGAAGTCCCAAGCGTTGTAAAAACAAACGTTCTAACTGGCGAGTACACACACAAGCTTGCGAAGCTACTGTATCAATATTTACCAAACCTCCACTTTTACTTATTAGCGGTAATACATCATCCAGCGGAAGTTTAGGTTTTAGTACTTTCAACTTGCTCAAAAGGAAGTTTTGAACAATTTCGAGCGACTTTTCTAAAGAAGTCGTTTCTTGTAATTGTTCAATTATGAATTTGATATTTTTGTCTAAAAAATAAGCGCTTTCTAAAGATTCATCCATAATCATTTCGGTCATAGGTATCCCTAATAAACGATATAATCCGCCCGGCTGAAAACCTACTTTAATTGTAAAATTCCGATGAGGCATTTTCAATTTTATCCGATTTACTTGCGGACCAACCAGAATACTTTGTGGGAGAATTACCTTTTTCTGGCTGGTTAAATATTCACTTTCTGGTACTTCAAAAGGATAAAAATAAAGGCATTGTTCGGCCAAAGGAGGAAACGAAATCGTAGGTGGTTTTTCATGTAGAGGAATGTCTAATTGAAAAACCATGATGTTATTGACAAACTCTCGCAGAGCTGGATGTGGCTGAAAAACCTTGTAAAACATACCTTTATTTTGAAAGAATAATCAGATTCAATATGACATTACTACTCTAAAAGTATTTACTGAACAGTGAATGACGCTTGTCAATAATTCAGTATAAGTATGAAATTTAATATTCTGTATATTGTTGATTATCATAAAGATAGTTAATTTTTTCAAAAAAAGATAAAAATATTTTCCAACTATTTTAACAAGAGGAGGGTCATTGGTGAAACAAACTTTAAAAAAATATCATGAAAAAAATCATTTTAAGTTTATTCGTAGCCTCTATTCTATCTTCATGTGCATTGGAAAGTACACCTTACATTCCGACGTTTTATATCAATGAAAACTTCAATACTTCTATAGAAGGTTGGAAGGGGGACTTCGCTGATTATCCAGTTGGTGAAGAGAATTTTTACGAATTAAAGTACAGTCAAGCCAAGTTGCCAATGCCTTTGGATACTACTAAAAAAGCACTTAGAATTTCTGGCAATAACCACAGTGACGACTTGTTTATGTTCTTGAGCCGAAAGTATTCAGGGCTGAAAGCTAATCAAAAATATACGATTAGCTTCGAAGTAGAACTTGCCTCTAATGCTCCTTCAAATGCTGTTGGTGTGGGTGGTGCACCTGGTGAGAGTGTTTATTTTGGTTTAGGTTTTACGACAATTGAACCTAAAAAAATACTTGACAGTACTTCGAAGCATTATACCATGAATATTAAAAAAATGCAACAAGCTACTAATGGAGATGATATGAAAGTTTATGGTAATATTGCGAATGGTACAGATAAAAGCGAGTACAAATTAATTAGAAAAACAGGAGTAGCTACTGGTAAAACTGATGCAAATGGAAACCTTTGGCTGATTTTGGGAACAGATTCAGGCTTTGAAGCTACCACGACTTTGTACTACACTCGTTTGGCTGCAACAGTTCAAGAAGTAAGCGGTAACATCTAAATTTTCTTACAGTTCTGCTGTATTCATCCCAATTTCAGAAAGTACTCGGATAAATTCTTCGTTCATCGGAGCAATAATTCGGGTACTTTCTTTGGTAAAAGGATGTTCAAAAACTAATTCTTTGGCATGTAAAAGCATGGTGTGTAAATCAAATTTCTCTTCAAACATTTTATTATGTTTGCATTCGCCGTAGGTTTTATCACCAATTAAATAATGCCTCAATTGTGCAAAATGCCTTCTGATTTGGTGCATTCTACCTGTTTCGGGCGAGATTTCTGCTAAAGAATATCTTGAAGTTGGATAACGACTTACTTCTATCTGGAGTTCTACTTGTTGTAAACATTTAAAGTGCGTAATCGCATCTTGAAAACCTCCTTTTTCTCGCTCCAATGGTCGGTCGGTCATACCCGATGCTGGCAAATAACCTCTTACCAAAGCCAAGTATTTTTTCTGAATGGTGTGTGCTTCAAATTGCTTTTTTACTTCTTTGTCGGCTTCGGAAGAAAGAGCAAAAAGTAAAACGCCCGAAGTTTTGCGATCTAATCTATGGCATGGACTTACCCAACAATTCAACTGGTCACGGAGTAATTGTAAGGCAAAAACACTTTCATCGGCAGCGATAGAAGAACGATGGACTAATAAATTATGCGGTTTGTTAATAGCAACAAAATGTTCGTCTTGAAAAAGTATTGGAAGTGGCGGAAATTCTTGGGACATTCAGAATAAGATTACAAAATACTTCTGCAATTTACGACGCTTTTGTTGAAAGCTTATGCTAATTATGAATGATGAGTTATGAATTATAAATTTCGGTACTGTTACAAAGTAATTGAATCTATACAATCATGTCGTTTTTACGAGGGAACTTATTTTGTCTTCTTACATAAATTCTGTAATTTCAAGAGAAGCAAAAATTTGATAGTATATTTAAAAACTAAGATTTTTCAAATATATCATAAAGCTTTCACGATGAGAATAGTACCAAAGATTACTTTCCTATTTGAATCATGATTTGTAAAAGTTAGTAAAATTAAGCAGTAGTGGCAAACCCTTGCGGTTGCCGTTTCGAGTAAGGCAACCGCAAGGGTTTGCCACTACACAAAAGATTAGTTTAAGTACTTTGTAAGGTTATATTTCATCATTCAAAACTCATAACTAAAAAAATCCTTCACTTCAAACAATGCCAAATCTCTCCAAACGTCAGTTTCTTAAAACATTTACAGGTATTTCTGCGGTTTCAATGATTGATATTGAAAACCTTTTAGCTAAATCTGCACAGATTCTAGCCCAAAAATTGGCGGAAGATGAGGCTTTTTGGCAACAAATCAGAACAGCCTACAATTTCACGCATGATTTTATTCATCTCGAAAATGGCTATTATTCTTTGGCTTCCAATGAAGTATTAGAGGCTTACATTCAGCATATTCGTGATGTCAATAAGGTTTCTTCTTATTATATGCGTACTCGTCAGTTTGATGATAAATTGGTTTCCAGAAAACAATTGGCGGAATTATTGGGCTGTTCGCATGAAGAATTGATTATTACCAGAAACACCACTGAATCTTTGGACACGATTATCGCAGGATTTTCTTGGAAAGAAGGCGACGAAGCCATCATGGCGGAGCAAGATTATGGGGCAATGTTGGATATGTTTAAGTTACAAGCTCGCAGATATGGCATCGTTAATAAAATGGTTTCTGTACCGAATCATCCAAAATCAGATGAAGAAATTGTGGAGGTTTATGAAAAAGCCATCACACCTAAAACTCGTTTATTGATGATTTGTCATTTAATAAATATTACAGGACAAATTTTGCCAGTAAAAAAAATCGTAGAAATGGCACATCGTCACGGCGTAGAAGTAATGGTGGATGGCGCTCACGCTTTCGGGCATTTAGATTTTAAAATTGAAGAACTTGGCGGTTGCGATTATTATGGAAGTAGTTTGCATAAATGGCTTGGCAATCCGCTTGGAGCTGGAATTTTGTATGTGAGGAAAGATAAAATCAAACAAATTTGGCAATTGTACGGCGATATGGGTTTTGCCGATGATGATATTCGCAAGCTAAATCATACTGGAACAATTCCCGTAGCAACAGATTTGGCGATACAAGATGCCATTAAATTTCACCAAAAAATTGGTATTCAACGCAAAGAAGCACGTTTGAGATTTCTTCAAAAATACTGGACAGATAAAGTACGTGATAACCCGAATATTATCTTGAATACTCCAAAAGAAATAACACGTTGTTGTGGCATTGCTAACGTAGGCGTAAAAGGGAAAACGCCTTCGGAATTATCGAAGCTACTTTTTGAAAAATATAAAATCTTCACGGTAGCGATTGCAAACCCCAAAGCTGATGTAATGGGCGTAAGAGTAACGCCACATTTATACACAACAACAGCAGAATTAGATGTTTTTGTGAAGGCATTGGCTGAAATTGCTGGTTAAAATTTAATTATCAAAAAAAGGGTTAGCAATTCACACGCTAACCCTTTTTTGATAATTATTAAATGATTTTGGACAAGATTAAATTTATATTAAAATGTTCCAAAACACATATTGACGTGCTTAATTCTTGACCGATTAAGCTTTTACACGAACAAGATTCGCTTCCATTACTTCAGATAATTGTTTTATCGTCTGAATTTTATCCACTTCATTGTCTGGCAAAACAATTCCGTAAGTATTTTCTAAATGCACAATCAATTCAAGGAACTCCAACGAGTTCATACCCAAATCTGCATAAAAGCGTTTCTGTGGTGCAATTAATCTCGGATTAATATAGAAATGCCGTGATAAAAATTGAATTAGTTTACTCGTGCTGAATTTCATTGATTTAAAATTTTAATTTAATAGATAAAATTCTCTCTGTTAGAACGCTCAATGATATTGAAATAGTATTCCTCGAATGATTGTGCAAATAATTATGCCAGTGCTGTTTTTTTATGAATAGTTGGTGGTAGCAATTTGTACATTACTGGTGTAACCAAACGAGCCAATAAAGTAGAACTTGTAATACCGCCAATTAACACAATTGCTAAAGGTGAATATAAATCAGAATATTCAATGACTAATGGAATTAAGCCTCCGATAGCCGTGAAAGAAGTTAACAAAATAGGTACAAAACGAATTTCACCTGCTTGGTGAATGGCTTCGTCTAATTCCATTCCATCTTCTCTTAACTGATTGGTAAAATCTACGAGTAAAAGCGAGTTTTTGATTTCGATACCAATTAAGGCGATAAAACCAATTACGGCTGTAAATGATAAATTTTCTCCGGCAATTAACAGTCCGACAATCGCACCAACAATCCCTAGAGGAATCACAGAAAGTACAATAAGCGTTGATTTGAAATTCCTAAATTCAAGGATAAGAATCGCAATCATGCCAAAGACAGTTATCAGGATAATTACCCCTATGCCTCCAAAAGATTTTTCTGCATTTTCTGCTTCGCCAGAAACTGTATAGTAAAATCCTTTCGGGAATTTGAATTTATTCAGCTTCTGAATCAACTCTTGATTTACTTTTGCCGTGTTATAACCCGATTTCAAGAAAGTAGAAATGGTTACGTAACGGTCTTTATTATAGTGCTTTATCTGATTTGGTGAAGTTTCAAATTTTACTTCAATCAATTGCTTTAAGGGAATGGCTGTTCCTAAAGTATTGTTTACATATAAATTATCAAATACCTCAAAACCTTGTTTTGCTCCAGTTCTTGGAATCGAAACATTGATGTTATAATCATCAATTTGTCCTTCTTCACGATAAGTACCAACGTTCAAACCTGCAATTCCCATCCGAACAGTGCGGTCGATGTCGGAAATATTTACGCCCATCAAACCTGCTTTTTCTTTATTGATGTGTACTCTTAAATCTGTTGGTTGTACTTTTAACGGATTGTCGGTATAAATAGCACCTTCTTGAGCAGACAAAATATTTTCAATTTGTCCAGCAATAATTCTTAAACTATCTAAATTATTTCCGAAAACACGATAGGCAATTGGAGCTTCCAGAGGTGGACCTTGTTCAAAATCTTTTACTTCAATTTTAGCATTCGGATAGCTCGTTAATTTTCCTCTGAGGCGGTCGATAATGGCTTTTTTCTCTTTGGTTTCAACATCTTGCAAAAGCACGAAAAGTTGACCAAAGTTTTCTGCTTCTGCTCCGCCGATTACGTTATAATAAATTCTTGGATTTCCTCTACCAATATTGGCTGCAATGTTTTTGATTTCTGGCTCTTTCTTAAGTTCATTTTCTACAAAACGCACTACTTCGTCGGTGGCTTTTAGGTTTGTTCCAACGGGCGTTGAAACGTTCACTAAAAACATCGGTTTTTCGGAAGTTGGGAAAAGTGAGAAGCCCAAAAAGAATTTAGCAATCAACATTACTCCGACAAAAATCCCCAAAGCACCCGTTAATGTGATTTTTGGATGTTTTAAACACCAATCCATTAGTTTACCATAAGTTGCAGAAATCAAACGTTTCATGCCTCTTAAAATAAAATTTCCATCAGCATTTTCGTGATTTTTCAAGATGACACTTGATAAAAACGGCACAATCGTCAATGCCACAACCATAGAAGCTAATACCGTAACACTAACAGCCATAGGCAAACTTCGGATGAATTTTCCAGCCGCTTCTGGTAAATTAGCAACAGGTAAAAATGCAAAGATTAACAATACTGTACAACCAACTACGGCTAAACTAATTTGTTTGGTAGCATCAATGGCGGCCTGTTTTTTGGGAATACCCATCCGCATAAAACGTTCAATATTTTCTACAACTACGATGGAATCGTCCACCAAAATCCCCAAAGCGACAATCATCCCAACGATTGAAAGTTGGTTAATCGTAAAGCCCAAAGCGTAGAGTAAAGCCAAACCAATTGCCAATGAAAGTGGAATAGAAATCATTACGACCAAACTTGCTCGTGAACCCAAAGGCAAAAGTGTAATCAAAACCAAGAGAATGGCAATGCCGAAATCTTTGGCAAAACGCATCAAACGTTTATCAACAGATTCGGCTTGGTCGAATACTTTTACTAAATCGACCGATTTTGGTAATGTCTTTTTGAATTCTTCAATTTTTGGGTCAGTTGCTGCTCTTACTTTAATAATGTTTTGTCCGAATTTCTGGCAAGCCGTTACGAAAACACTTCTATGTCCATTCAAACGAGTTTTATGGGTTTCGTCTTCGTAAGCGTATTTTACTTCGGCGATGTCTTTTAAATAAACGATTTTTGTACCGTTGGTAAAGACAATTACATTTTTGATTTCTTCAATGTCTTTAAAATTTCCAGAAGTTTTTACATTGAATTTTTTGTTTGAAAGATTCAATGAACCGCCCGGAATATTCACATTTTCAGATTGAATTGCTCCTAAAACTCTATTCACAGGGATTTTGTCTTGTGCCAATTTCGCCTGATTCAGTTCAACCGAAATTTTACGTTCTGGAAAACCCCAACTTTTAATGTTTTTGAGCGAACGGTTTTTCTCTAAAGTTTTCTCTAAATCGTCAGCATACTTTTCTAATTTAGAATAGGGGAGAGTTTCGGAAACTAGAGCAAATTGATAAATATTTACACCGTCGGGCTGATACCTTTCGATACGAACATCCAACACATCGGCAGGCAATTCTTTCCTGACGGCATTCATTTCACGCACAATTTCTTGATACTTCTCTTCTGGGTCAGACTCAAAAGCGTATTCCACCTGAAAAATGGCTGCACCATCAAAAATACTTGTTCTGATACGTTCAATATTATCTAATTCGTTAATGCGTTTTTCAACGACATCCGCTACTAATTGCTCAACATCTTTGGGCGATGCACCAGGGTAAATAACCGTAACACCAAACTGAGGAGAAGAAAACTCAGGGTCTTCTCCACGAGGCATATTCAATAAAGAGTAAATCCCTATTGAAAGAATACCTAAAAACACGACCAGCGTGAATTGGTAATTTTTAACTGAGAATTCAGAGATTTTCATAATAAAGTTATTTGAGTGTGAAACTCTCTTCTTATTGAATAATTTTTACTTTACTTCCTTCTACCAAATAAGCTGAACCATCTGTAATTACTTGTGTGATAGCTGTTGAAGAATTTTGGATAAATACTTTGTCGTTATCAATTGAAAGGATTTTTATCGCTACTTTATGGGCTTTGCCATTTTCAATTACGTAAACAAAAGCGTCGTTCCCGTTACCTTCAATCACGGCATCAATCGGTACTGACGTATTTTGCTGAGTAAGGTTGGGCGTAATCAAAGCATTGCCAAAAAGCCCAGTTGCCATTTTTTTACCTTGCGTATTCAACTTTAATTCAGCTTGATACAAACCCGAACTTTGGTCAGCACCTTGCGAAAGATTGGAAACCGAAGCTGTAAAAGGAGTATCTGGAAAAGCATCTAATTGAATAGTAGCTTTATCGCTCAAATGCAGGCGAGTCCAATCTTTATCGGCAACACCAACTTTTAAAACCCAGTCGTTTGCACCTGTTGCGTTCATGAAAAATACGGGAGTTCCTGGACCAGCCAATTCGCCTTCGTTCATTAGTTTTTTTACAATTACACCGTTTGAAGTAGCGTAGATTTTAGAAAAACCTTGATTGTAATTAGCAATTTCTAAGTTTTGTTTGGCAACATTCAACGCCGTTGTAAGATTTTGTACTTGTTCTAACGTAGCTACGGAATCTTTGTAAAGGTTGGTCACACGTCTTAAATCACGCTCGGCTTTTTGTACGCCTTCAGTTGCTTGCTGTACTTGTGCGTTGATTTCAGTCAGATTCAAAGAAGCCAATAATTGTCCTTTCGAAACATTTTGACCTTCTTTTACATAGATTTTGGCGATGATTCCTCCCGTTTTGAAAGATAAACGAGCCTCCTCTAAAGATGCCACCAAGCCCGAAGCTTTGATTACTTCATTAGAATTCGCTTGACTAACGTTAATTACTTTTACGGCAATTACATCTTCATCAGCTAGTGATTTTTTTTCTTCCGCTTTTTTTCCACAAGCCATCAGCAAGGAAAATATGAACAAGAAGCCAAGAGAATAAGAGATAATTTTTTTCATTTCTTTAGCGTATTTATAATTTAAATATTGATTTAGATTCCTATAGCTTTTTTGAAAGAAGGATGTTCTGGCTTGATATTCGAGCCAAAAAAATGTGTCAATTCTCCTTTTTCGTTGATTAAATATTTACAGAAATTCCAGCTTGGCTCAATATTATTCCAGCCATTTTTTTGTTCTTCCGAAAGCCATTGATAAACTGAATGTTTATCTTTGCCCGAAACACTTACTTTTTCGGTAATGGTGAACGAAACGCCATAATTTACTTGGCAGAATTCTTCAATTTGCGACGCCGTTCCAGATTCTTGTGCCAAAAAGTTGTTGGCAGGCAAGCCGATAACCACTACTTTATCGCCAAATTTTTCATGGAATTGTTGCCAATCTTCATACTGTGGTGTGTAGCCACATTTTGATGCCGTGTTGATTAAGAGTACTTTCTTTCCTGCAAAATCAGCAAAGTTGATTTCTTTTTTACCTGCTAAATTGTTGATTTTTAAATCGTAAAATGATTTTTTAGCAGGTTTTGAATTACTTGGTTTGGTGATAATATTATCTTTTTCGGTAATATTTCTATAAAGGCTTTTGATGGTCTTAAACATGATTACTTGTGTTTTAGGATTATTTTAGTTCGTAACTGGCTTTGGCTCTTTCTACTTCTACCCATTTTTGCCAAACATCGAACAATGAAATAGATTGTTGTAATTGTGCGGTCGTGATTTGCGTTTGAGCGTCCAAAAGTTCGATGAAATTTAGGTTTCCTTCTTTGTATCGACGCAACATATCACGATAATATCTTTCCGCCGTTGAAATCTGCGAAGCTTTTGATTCAAATACTTTTTTGGCTGAATTCAGGGAATTTTGTGCCGTTTCTGCTTGTAAGGCTAATTGATTTTTTACTTGTTGTGCTTGCGTATCCAAAGCCGCTAAATCCATTTCAGCTTGTTTTACTTTCAATTGATTTCTGCCGAAAGAGTAAACGGGTAAATCGAAAGAAACGCCGAGTAAAACAAAGGCATTTGGGTTGAAGAAGTTTTTATCGCTACTCGCAATTTGGGCAAATCGTCCCTGCGAACCAAGATCTAAAGAAGCTCCTACTTTGAGCTTTTTATAAGATTGACTCAAACCAACGAGTTGTTTATTGATATTGATTCCTGCTTGAATTTTGTCTAATTCTTCTCGATGTCCTTCTTCCAAATTTAAGTTTAGGACTGAAGTGTCCAAATTGTCAATCTCAATTTTGGAATTGAAATCTTTATTCAAAAGGAAATTGAAGTAAGCTGAAGCATTCAACTGATTGCCTTTGGCATTGCTGATTTCGGCATCAATTTTTGAAATTTCATTGCGAGTACGTACCAAAACCGTTGGATTTGCCGAACCATTTTTTATCAGACTTTCGTTTACCCTTTCGCTTTCTTGCAGAATTTTCAAGGCATTTTCATAAACTTTTACGGCTTCCGTCGCTTTCAAATAATTGAAGTAGGCAATTTTAATATCACGTACTAATTCTCGTTTATAAACTTGTATTTCAGTTTGTTGTACGCTGATTTGCTCTTTTTTGATAGCTTGATTGTACCTGATTTCAGCATTCAAAATAGGCATGGTGGTTTTGAAACGTAAATCATAGAAATCTTTAGGAACAAGTTGCTCAGAAGTATTTGAGATTTGTGGAAATCTTGTCGAGTTTGTCAAAGCATTTAGCGTTGTGTAAACTGGATTAACCAAATCTCCGACTGGGATTTCAATTTTTCTACCGCCTTGAGCCGCCGAAACAGTTGTATTGAAACTCACATTGGGTTTGAACATCGCTTTGGCTTCTTCAAGAGCATACACGGCTTTTTGCAATGAAAATTGCTGTTGCTTGAGTATTTGGCTATTGTTTAAACCTTCTTGAACATATTGATTTAAAATATCCGACTGTGCCAAAGCATCAGTGAAAAAGCAAATCGTTAAGAGAAGTATCATCACCAATTTTGAATAAGCATGATGGGAAAATTGAAGCATTTTTTTGAAGTTTCTGAGGGTTTTCATAAACGTTATTTAAAATATAAACAGTGTTTAGTTGTTGAGCAAAATAAAAAGCACTTAGTCTCGAAAGGTTTATTAGTGCTTTTGGGTAATGTTTTATAAAGATTTTATTTCGTTGCTGGTAGATACCAAATTGGTGGTACATTTTGCAATAATTTTACCTTGTTCATTTCTGATTTCTCCTTCGGCATGTGCAATTTTTTTACCAACCCTGATAATTTTTGATTTAGCAATTACTTTTTCGCCAATTTTCGCTGAAAATAAGTAATCAATAGAAAGATTAACGGTAGCGTAAAAAGCAGTATGTCCCATGCTGAAAATAGTCATTCCAATGATATCATCCATCATGGTAGCGGCAACGCCTCCGTGCAGAATGTGCGCTGGATTACACATATCTTTTCTGATGATGTATTCTACAGAAAGAGAATCTTCTTCTAGTGCTACTAAAACGCCATCTAACCATTTTGAAACAGGCGATGGACTATTTTCGGCGATAGGTTTTCCAAGATTATTTTTAAAAAACTCAAATGTTGGATTAGTCATTTTGTAAAAGTGCGATCATTTGTTCTACTGATGCCGACATTAAATTTTGTATATGTTCTTGTGGAAAAGTTTTGAATCTATTTCTGATTTTCAATGAAACCAGTCCGTGCATAAATGACCAGATTGACATTGTTGCTACTTCTAATACTGTAATTTTAATGAGTTTGCTATCAATACATTGTTGTACTTCATCGCATATAATTTCAAAACATCTATGACCACAAACCCACTCTTCATTTTCAAAAATGGCTTCCATGGGTGCATTTTGAATAAACATCAAATCGTACATGGCTGGGTTTTCCAAAGCGAACTTCATATAAGCATAACCTTGCTGGCGAAGTCTTTCTATGGGATTTTTAATTCCTTCAACTGCTTCGGACATTTGGTATATCAATTTTTCAAAACCTAATTCATGCACAGCAAAGAAAATTTCACTTTTGTCTTTGAAATAAAGATATATCGTCGCTGGACTGTACTCCACTCGGTCGGCAATGGCACGAATTGAAGCTTTTTCATAACCATCTTCAATAAATGCTTGTTGTGCGGCTTCTAAAATCAAAGACCGAACTTCTTGTCTTTCTCTTTCTTTTCTCTCGATAATACCCATATTTTCAATTTCAATTAAAATGTGGATACAATTTCCACAAAAATCATTTAACTTTTGTCCAGACGGTTGTTCTTCCTAGCAAAGAAAAACCTATGAAACCTCTGATTTCTAATTCGTCAGTACTTTTTAATTTCATATTACAAGAGTACGTCTTGCCATTGTTGGGGTCATAAACGCTACCGTCTTCCCAAGATTTTCCTTTAAAAACAAAGTCTTTTAAAATAGTAGAACCAATGATGTCTCTATGTCTTAAAGAAGCATCTGGATTTTTTTCATCTTTTCTGCCAGTAGCTTTTCCCCAAATTACTTTTCCAAAATATTTCTCACCTTGTTTGAAAATTAATACTTTTCCGTCTTTGTCTTGCGATAACCATTCACCTAAGATGGCATCTTTCGTGATAGACTGTGCATTTCCCACACTAATTATGAACAGGAACATGACAAACGTATTGATGATTTTTTTCATTTTTGGATAAGTTAAAGATTAGTCTTTGCAAAAGTAATGAACAGTGTTCATTAAAAAAACACCTTTTTGTTTAAATTTAATAAATCTAAGAAAAATTATTTTTCAAAAAATATTAAGTGTCTGTTAATGAATAGTTTATGTGCTGTAGGTATTGAATTAACACAATATATTAACATTCTAATTTGCGGGATAAAAAGGATATATTTAATTTTGCAATTCACGTTCTTGTCTTGATTCAATAATATGCTTTTTTTAAAGGATTTATGGAGAAATTAATATGAGAAAAACGATAGGTGACAACTGATAACCGATAGCAAAATATGAATTATCCACTTACTCAAATTCCTGAGAGAACTACTAAACCACGCCAAAAAGGATACACAATGGTGATGGACAAAGGTCTAAGTATCAGACAAATAGAGGATTTTTTGGAGACGAGTGCTGCTTATACCGACATCGTTAAGTTGGGATGGGCTACTTCGTTCGTTACACCAAACTTGAAGGAAAAATTAGCCGTTTACAAATCAGCAGGTATTCCTGTATATTTCGGAGGAACTTTATTTGAAGCTTTTATTATTCGTAAACAATTTGATGAGTATCGTCGTATTTTAGACGAATTCGGGATGGAGTACGCAGAAGTTTCTGATGGTTCTTTAGAAATGGAACAAGACGATAAATGCGAATATATCAGAACTTTAGCTAAACAAGTAACTGTACTTTCTGAAGTAGGTTCTAAAGATGAGGCGAAAATCATTCCTCCATACAAATGGATTAAATTGATGAAAGCTGAGTTAGAAGCTGGTGCTTGGAAAGTAATTGGCGAAGCTCGTGAAGGCGGAAATGTAGGTTTGTTCCGTGCATCTGGTGAAGTTCGTCAAGGATTGGTAGAAGAAATTCTTACAGAAATTCCAGAAGAAAAAATCATTTGGGAAGCTCCACAAAAATCTCAACAAGTATGGTTTGTGAAATTAGTAGGAGCTAACGTAAACGTTGGAAACATTGCACCACACGAAGTAATTTCATTAGAAACGATTCGTTTGGGTTTAAGAGGTGATACTTTCACTCATTTCTTAGATAAGTAAACACTTCACATCGACAAACATGTAGAATCAGTTATCAGTCAAGGCGAGTTCAAGAAGTCCCTTTTCTCATAACTGATTTTTAATGTATAATACTTACTAACAAACCCAACGAACACAATGGAAATTATCAACTTTTTTTTACAACTCCTCAAAGACCCATTAACCGCACTTTCTGATTTTATCAGCGAACATGGAACAGTTACTTACGGATTACTTTTCTTGATTATTTTTGTTGAAACTGGATTAATCGTAATGCCTTTGTTACCGGGAGATTCTCTACTTTTTGCAGTAGGTGTTTTGGCAGCAGCAACAGGTAAAATTGAAATTACGTTTGTGATTCCTCTTTTGATTGGAGCCGCACTTTTGGGCGATAATGTGAATTATTTTATCGGAAAGTATTTCAGTGATTTTGTGAAATCGAAAGATAAAATTCTATTTTTGAAACGTGAGCATATTACACAAACTGAAGAATTTTATGCAAAACATGGCGGACAAACTGTTATTATGGCTCGTTTTGTGCCGATTGTTCGTACAGTAGCTCCATTCGTAGCAGGTGCAGGAAGCATGAAATACAGTACTTATATTACTTTTTGTGTTTTAGGTGCTGTGCTTTGGGTTACTTCAATTACTTTGCTAGGTTATTTCTTAGGAAACAACGAATGGGTAAAACACAATTTTGAAAAAGTAGTTTTAGGTATTATTGCAGTTTCTGTTTTGCCAATGATTTTTGCTTTTGTGAAATCAAAACTATCGAAGTAAATAAAGCTTCATTGATAAAATACATCAAAAAAGCCTGCGAAAATCAAATTTCGCAGGCTTTTTTATATTCAAACAATTACTTATTTCTGAACCACTTTTGCAAAACGGTGATAAAATGGCGTTTTGCTGTTTTCGTTTTTCGGCATGTATTTACCAGTAATAATTGGTACATACATTACTCTACGACGAGACTTTTCTCCGAAATTTGGAGAAACCTCTACACGGTGCCATAAACGCCCATCATGTACTGTTAAATCTCCAGCTTCAATTTCAAAACCTACTTCTCTCGCATCTGGAGTATGATCAATAAACTGTTTTTTACCAAATAAAAGTTTTAAAACACTTTGGTTTTGTGTACCAGGTAATACTCTCAAGCCACCATTAGTACTTGGACAATTATCTAAGTGTACACCAACGTTTAACATTGGGAGAATTTTTTGTCCTAAAAATAAATCACGAGGGCTGTCTGTATGCCATCCCATTTGTGTGAATTTACTGTTTGGAGCATTTACATAGTGGTTAAAAACCAGTCCATCTTTTTCGTTATCGCTAATACGACCGTCGTAAGGAGCTAATAATTCAACCAATAATTGTAAACGTGGATCTTTCAAAAATTCGCCTAAGAAAGTACTATACTTGTTTGTAAAGCACATTCTTTGAATCATTTTGTTGCCGTGTTCGTCTTTACCAAACTTCAACGGAATACCATTGATTTTCTCAATGCCATCAGCCAACCATTGCTTTTCAATTTTATCTAATTCGCTGATAAACGTTTGAATCGTTTCAGCATTAATGAAATTTTTAAATTGAATTACACCATACTTGCGGAAATACTCTTTCTGCTCTTGTGTTAGTTTCTCTCCCAATTGGAAGGTTTTCGACTCAAACTTTACCATATTTTTACCCTGAATTAAAGTGGTTTGCAAGAACTATATTTGATAAAAAGTTCCTGGTACAAAACTAATTTGTTCAACCAAACCAGTTTTATGAAAAATTGTACAAAATAAAGTTAAACGATTTTGACAATCGCTTCGTAAACGTAGTTGGGCAGAACCACCTTTACTTAGTTTTAGAAAAATGAAAAGTTTTCTTTTTTCTGGTAAAACAATGCAAATTAATTGAATGTAATCAAATTGTAAATTTTTCATTAGAAAATTTACAATTTACCTCTGTTAATTCACAATCATTAGTTACAAGTTGGATAAGTCTCCAGAATGCACTAATCTATGACTTGCAAAATTAAAGGATTAATTAATATATTTTCTATCATTTCCTTAAAATACAAAGGATTATGATTTTTGGACTTAAACTATTTTATTGCTAAACCAGAAAAGTGTTTCTAAAAATAATAAAAACAATAATAACACACTACAAGTAATTTGCCATTGCTGTTTGTTGAGATAACGAGCAATTACATAAGAAAGTGCAGTAAAGAAAAAAGCACCAATTACATCTGCTGTATAATGAACGTGCTGAATCAACAATAAAATAGCAATAGCAACACCCGTAATAGCTGCTAAAGCTTTTTCCCACGGTTTTTCAAGAAACAACCAAATCATTACCATCGTTGCAGTATGCCCCGAAAAAAATAAATCTTTTGTGATAGGTTCTGTATCTCCATAAATGAGTAATTCCGCAAAAGTATCGTGAAGTGGAACTAAGTCTAAGGGAGGATTCAAAGGGAAAAAATAAATGGTTGACATCCTCAATACGGTTTCAATCACGAACGTTATCGTAAAAAGTAGAAATAACTTTGGTTTGACCAATACTCTACAAAGCAAGAAAACCAACATTCCATAGATAAGAGCAAAAATTGGTGTTGAAACATCAACTGCTGGAAGGTGGTTTAATACAAAATCAGAAAGATAAGCACCATCACGCTTTTGAATATTGATAAAAAATGAAGGAAATTGTGGGGCAGACCAAATAGCTATACCAAGTGTTGTCAGTAATTTAATAATAAATCCATTCGTTTTTAAAGCATCTTGCCAACGTTGTTGAACAACTTGAAGATAACTTTTTGGCATCTTTGGTGGTTTTGTATTCGTAAGTATGTCATTCATCAGACAATCTAATTTTTTAATTGGTATTATCTTTGGATATTCTCTTAGATGAAAGCATTATTTAACGATTAAAATCTTTATCGAACAGAATTCTTTCATAAAAAATACAAACTTACATCAAGTTTTAAACGTTATCAACAATGAAATCGAAAATTAATGTCGTACTTCTTGGAATATTTACATTGCTCGTAAATATCTCATGTGCTAAAGGTTCTGATAATCAGAAAAATACAGAAAAAATGAACAATGAAAAAGTCAATCTTGAAGGAACAGAAGTTGTGACGTTCGGAGCAGGATGTTTTTGGTGTGTAGAAGCCATTTTTCAACAAGTAGAAGGTGTTGTAAAAGTAGAGTCGGGCTATTCAGGCGGAAAAGTTAAAAACCCAACTTATAAAGAGGTTTGTACTGGACTTACTGGTCATGCTGAAGTAGTACAAGTAACATTCGACCCTAAGAAAATTTCTTTCGATAAAATCTTAGAAATTTTCTGGAAAACACATGACCCAACCACTTTGAATCGCCAAGGTGCTGACGAAGGTCCACAATATCGTTCAGCGGTTTTTTATCATAACGAAGCTCAGAAAAAAACTGCCGAAATTTGGAAAGCGAAATTGAATGCAGAACACGTTTTCCCGAACCCAATTGTGACAGAAATTACAGCTTTCTCTGTGTTTTATCCTGCTGAAGATTATCACCAAGATTATTACGAATTGAATGGTCATAATCCTTATTGCCAAGTAGTGATAAAACCAAAATTGGAAAAATTCACAAAAGTCTTCAAAGAGAATTTGAAGAAAATGAACTAGTTCAATAGAGACAATTATTTAAAAGGTTAAATTTGAGAAAATTTAGCCTTTTTTATTTTGAATAAAAATTAAGAAAGTCGTCAATAAGACATTTATCAATATTAATGTCTATTAAATTTGAGGCTGAATCAATACAAAGTGTCAAAAAGTTGTATTTTTAAAAGATAGAACTCACAGCCACAAATTACTGTTTAGAAAATTAAGCATATTATACAATCCATCAACAGATGAAAAAGTTATTTTTAAGTTTATTTATTTTACTTACTTGTTCTGTAGCAATTTCTGCTCAAAAAATTACACCTGCCAAATGGTCTTGGGCTTTATCAAAAGCAAATCCTGCTGTTGGAGAAACGATTGACATCGTTTTTACTGTCAATATTCAAGATGATTGGTATTTGTATTCTTCTGATTTTAGTGAAGATTTAGGACCAACCGTTACCACAATTAAATTAAAAGCGAACGATACTTATGAGGCCGTTGGTGGCTTGAAGGCTATTAATCCATCAAAGAAATTTGACAAAGAAATCTGGAACGGAGAATATACTTATTTCAAACACAAAGCAACTTTTCGTCAGAGTGTCAAGGTTTTAAAGGCGAAATTTTTAATTGAAGGTGCTTACGATAGCCAATCTTGTTCAGACGTTTCAGGTCAATGTGTTCCTGTAAAAGGTGTTTTCTCTTTAGCTGGAGCTGAAAAAAAAAACAGCAATGAAATTGAAGAAAAAGTAGCAAATTCAACTGAAGCTACTGTTATTCAGCCTGTTGTTAATAAAGATACGGTTTTAGCAAAAACAGATTCAGTTGTAAAAGCTGATACTTTATCTTCTGCGAAAACAGATGCACCAATTGAAACAAGCGTTGAAGAAACGCCTGTAGCACAAGAATCACTTTTTGCGTTCTTCTGGGTAGCTTTTGGAGCAGGTTTATTGGCATTATTAACACCATGTGTGTATCCGCTTATTCCGATGACAGTAAGTTTTTTTACTAAACAAAAAGGCGGTAGAAAATTAGCATTTCTTTATGGTTTTTCGATTGTAGCCATTTATGTATTATTCGGTACATTAATCGCTGCCTTGGCTGGTCCAGGCTTTGCCAATTGGCTAAGTACGCATTGGATTCCTAATATGTTGTTTTTTGTCATTTTTGTTTTCTTCGGAATCTCATTTTTAGGCTGGTTTGAAATTGTTTTGCCTTCCAATTTTGTCAATAAAATAGATGCACAGTCAGACAGAGGTGGAATCATCGGGGTTTTCTTCATGGCATTTACTTTGGTTTTAGTTTCGTTCTCTTGTACTGGTCCAGTGGCTGGGTCGATTTTGATTGCTTCTGCCCAAGGAGAAATTATCAAGCCTGTTATTGGTATGTTGGGCTTTTCATTAGCATTTGCTATTCCATTTACTTTGTTTGCTATTTTTCCACAATGGTTGAAAAACTTACCAAAATCTGGTGGCTGGATGAATTCAGTGAAAGTAATTTTAGGCTTTTTAGAATTGGCTTTAGCTCTTAAATTTTTAAGTACAGCCGACCAAGTATATCACTGGGGAATTTTAGATAGAGAAGTATATTTGGCCTTATGGATTGTAATTTTCGTTTTGATTGGTTTATATTTATTAGGGAAAATTCAATTGCCACATGATGATAAAACTGAAAAAGTAAGTGTTCCAAAGATGTTGATGGCAATTTTGGTTTTTTCTTTTGTCGTTTATATGATTCCCGGAATGTTCGGAGCGCCTTTAAAGGCTTTGGCAGGTTGGTTACCTCCGCTTACTACGCAAGATTTTGTTTCGTCTGGTGCATCGGTAAAAACTGAAGGCGATGCAAATTTTCCGAAACCGAAGTATAGTGAGTTCCTTACTTTGCCACATGGACTTCAAGGTTTTTTTGATTATGAAGAAGCTGTAGCATATTCTAAAAAAGTAAATAAACCAATCTTTATAGATTTTACAGGTCACGGTTGTGTGAACTGTAGAAAGATGGAAGAAAACGTGTGGTCAGACCCAGCAGTGTTGAAACGTTTGCAAGAAGATTATGTAGTCGTGGCTTTATATGTAGATGATAAAACAGAATTAGCCAAAGAAAAATGGTACACTTCTAAAGATGACGGACAAGAAAAAACTTCGATGGGCGACCAGAATTTAGATTTTCAGATTGTAAGATTCAACGGAAATGCACAACCATATTACTGTTTGGTGAATCCTAATGATGAAAAAGGTACTTTGGCTACTCCTAAAGCTTTTGATTTGAATGTTGAAAACTTCGTAAAGTTTTTGGATGAAGGAAAAGCTAAGTATGCTTCCAAACAATAAACGATTATAGTAAAGTAAAATGAAGAGAGGTTTGCATTTGTGAACTTCTCTTTTTTATGGTAAAAACCTCAAACGATTGAGTGCTTGTTGTTCAAGTCTGACTAACCTTTCCATTTCTTCTTCATATAAATTTGATTTTACTTCTAAGAAAATAAAGAATTGATAATCTGAATACTTTTGAAAAGTAAAACGGATTCTTTCTACTTGAAAATCCGAAGTAATAACAGCAACCATGTCTGGCTCGTAACGATTGATAATTCTTTGACAAAGTTGAATATCATCCATTACATTTTCACCAAGTGAAAATTCTACAAAACGATTATGAGCAATCCCTTCTTCTACCAAGAAATTTTGTAAATATTGAGCGTGCGGATATTCAGAAGTATTAAAATGGCTACCAAAACCGCCCGTACAAAGCACATGAAATTCTGGATTATTTTTCAAGAATTTCAATGCTCCTAATACTCTATCAATCGCAATCGTAGAAAGATTACCATCGTAAGTATTAGTATCAGCCATTACAATCAGCAATCCATTCATCTTAAAATACTATTTAATAATTTATTATTCTTATTTGATAGAAGTGTTCAACAAAGATAAGCCTAGAAATCGCAAATAGTTTTTCTCTTTGAAAAGGAATTTCTTCAAAACGTTTAACTTTGTGACTCAAAAAACTGTCAAACCTTATGAATCTTACCCTTTCACAAGATGCTGATAAGGCATCTATCTTTGAACAAATTGCTACTGCTTTGGCAGAGGAAAATTTTACTGTTGTAAAGCAAGACCAAACTCGTCCTTGGGGAGGTTTTTTTGTAATTGATGAAGCACAAGCACCCGCTTTTGCAGCGAAGTATTTTCCACATTTGGAAATGTCTGAAATTCAAATTACCAATAAATTATCACCTAAAATTTTGGTAGTAGCACCAGAGAAACGTTTGTCTTGGCAATACCATTTCCGTCGTGCTGAAATTTGGAAAGTAATTGCTGGTACAACTGTCGGAGTAAAAATTAGTGATACCGACGAAGAATCTGAAGAAGTAAAAGTGTTAGAATCTGGAAGTTTTATTCAGATGGATACTGGCGAACGCCACCGTTTAATCGGTCTATCTGGTTGGGGTATTGTTGCAGAAATTTGGCAACATACTGACCCTGAAAAACCTTCTGATGAAGACGATATTGTGAGATTACAAGATGATTTTGGAAGATAATTCCAACCATTAATTCATAAATTACGTCACTGGTTTATTAGTGCATAAATCAATAAATAAAAAAGACCGTCAAGAACATGATGTTTTCTGGCGGTCTTTTTTGTGTTATATACTTTTAAAAAAAGAATGTGAGATATGGTAAAATTGGTATGTTTTTTGACTAATAATTTTTTTTACATAAACATTTTTGAGAAATTATTTATACTCAGGATAGAGAGGGATATAAAAAAAATACAAATAATTTTCGAGTGATTAAAGTGCTTTACTTTACAATTATTTAACATAACCTACACATATTAAATATATAGGGAGTCCAGAAAGTTGTAGCCGTTTATCATAGTCATTTGCCTTTTCTAAAAAAAATCATAAAAAACTTTGTGACAGATGAAAGTTTCCATAGTTTTGCAATAAGAAACTTTGAATGTTTCTAAAGTTTCCGTACCAAATTTTTATATCAATTGGAAATTAAAGAAAGAATCATCAAAAAGTCGAAAGAACTTTTTTTCCGTTACGGGGTGAAGTCCGTTACGATGGATGATATTGCAAACGAATTGGGAATCTCCAAAAAAACAATTTATCTACATTTTGACGACAAAGACGATATTGTGTATCAATTGTTTCTGGGTGAAATGATAGAAGATAAATGTGAATGGGATGATTTATACAATAATACCAGCAATGTCATTGAAAGAATGGTAAAATCAATGGAGTTAATGAAGCAGGCATTTTCTGAGGTAAATCCTACAACATTGTTTGACATCAAGAAGTATCATCCCAGATCATGGAAGATTTTTCAAGAACATAAGCAACACTTTATTTTTGAAAACCTTAAAAAAGATTTATTAGAAGGCATTGAACAAGGTTATTTTAGACCAGAAATAAAAATAGATATTCTGGCAAAAATGAGATTAGAACAAATTGAAATGGGTTTTGACCCTCATATTTTTTCCATTACTCAACATACTTTAGTAGAAGTACAATTAGAACTTTTAGACCATTTTATTCGAGGCGTTTTAACGAATAAAGGAACACAAATTTATAATGAATACCAACCCAAGTAAACTTCCAATGAGAAAAATTCTAAGAAGTAATTTGCTGTTATTTAGCATTTTAATTACTTCACAACTCGTAAAAGCTCAGCAAAGCTACTCTCTTCGTGAAGCGGTAGATTATGCTGTTAAGAATCATACCTCTATTAAAAATGCTCAAATTGATATTCTAAGCGCAGAAGCAAGAGTAAGTGAGTTAAAGGGTATTGGTTTACCTCAAGTAAATGGTAATGTTGGTTATACCAACAATTTAATTATTCAGAAAGTATTTATTCCAGCTAAAACATTTGACCCAAGTGCTAAAGAAGGAGATGTGATAGCGGCTGAATTTGGAGTTGCTAATAGTGGGCAAGCAGGTGTAAATCTTAGCCAGATTTTATTTGATGGTTCTTATTTGTTAGGCTTAAAAGCAGCTGATGTTTACAAAGAATTATCTAAAAAAACTTTGGTTCAATCAAAACAAGAAGCAGCTGAAAGTGTAACGAAAACTTATTATGCAATTTTAGTCAATGACGAAAGAATCAAATTATTTGGTTTAAATGTGGGTCGTCTGGATTCATTAATGCGTGATACAAAAGCATTGAATGCACAAGGGTTTGTAGAAAAAATTGATGTGCAACGCCTTGAAGTACAGTTGAATAATTTGAAAATTGAGATGAAGAATGTAAGTCGTTTACAAGATTTGACTTACAATCTTTTGAAGTTTCAAATGGGTAAGAAAGTTGAAGAGGAAATCATTCTGACTGATAAATTAGCAGATATTAAGCTTGCTGAAGTACTACCTGAAAAACCACAGGATTTTAAATATGCTAATCGAATAGAGTATTCTATTTTAGAAACTCAAAATCGTTTGGCTGAATTGGATTTGAAAAACCAAAAGGTAGGTTATTTGCCAAGAGTTATGCTTAATGGTAGTTACAGTTATTCGGCTGGTCGCCCTAAATTTTCTGACTTAGTCACTAAACCTTGGTTCAATGCCGCAACACTTGGTTTGTCGATACAAGTACCAATTTTTGATGGTTTCCAAAGGAAATATAGGATTGTTCAGGCACAAAATGCTTTACAAAAAATCAAAAATACTTTTGAGTTGTATGAAAATACAATCGACTTACAAACAAAACAAGGACATATTACTTTGAAAAATGCTTATGAAACCCTACAAGAGCAAAAAACTAATATGGATTTGGCGAAGGAAGTAGTAAGAGTTTCTAAAATAAAATACCAACAAGGTGTAGGTTCAAATTTGGAAGTTGTGAATGCTGAGATTGCTTACAAAGAATCTCAAATCAATTACTTCACTACTTTCTATGATGCCTTGGTTGCAAAAGTAGATTTAGATAAAGCACTTGGTCGTCTTTACAGTGAATAAATTCAAATTAAGAACATTAAATAATTTAGATTATAAAAGAAATTTACCCTCATATCAACATGAAATCTTTATTGAATAAATCAAATACCTCTAAGCTCGCTGGGCTTCAATTATTATTGGTGGGGAGTATGTTAACAAGTACTTTATTCTTAACGTCTTGCAGCAAACCAGTTGACAAAAAAGCTGAATTGGCAGCACTGAAAGCTGAACAAAAAGAACTTGATGTTAAAATCAAAGCCCTTGAAAAAGAAGTAGGTTTAAGTTCAGAAAAAACCGAAGCCAAAGTAATCACAGTTGCTGTAACACCAATCCAAGCAGAAAACTTCAAACATTTTGTAGAAGTACAAGGTGTAGTTACTTCCAAAAATATTCTTCAGGTTACACCACAAATGGCTGGTACAATTACGAGTTTATTAATTGTGGAAGGACAATCTGTCAAAAAAGGACAATTGGTCGCAACAATTGATAATAATGTATTGAAAGAATCTTTGGCTGAAATCAAGCACCAGTTAGAATTGGCAGTTACTTTATACAACAAGCAAAAAACACTTTGGGATCAGCAAATTGGTACTGAAGTACAATACCTTCAAGCAAAAGCTAATAAGGAATCTTTGGAGAAACGTATTGTAACCATGGAAGCGCAATTGGCAATGAGTAAAGTATATGCGCCGATTTCTGGAACAGTTGAAAAAATTAACCAGAAAGCAGGAGAGATGGGTTCTCCGGGTGCAGCAATTGCTCAGATTGTTAATGTGGGTGACTTAAAAATCACTGCAAAAATTGCGGATACTTATGTTGGTTCTGTAAAACAAGGTGCTAGTATGACAGTAAAGTTTCCAGACATTAACAAAGAGCTAAACACAAGAATTTCTGTAGTAAATGCTTTGGTTGACCCTTTATCAAGAACATTTGGTATCGAAGCTAATATTCCGAGTTTAGGAGGAAGTTTAAAACCAAACCAAGTGGCTATTGTAAATATTAATGATTTAACAAAAGCGAATTCATTGGTTGTGAATCAAAGCATTATTCAAAAAACAGAATTGGGTGATATTGTATATGTGGCAGTGACTGAAAACGGTAAGAAAATAGCACGTAGTAAAGTTGTCAAAACGGGTATTTCTTACAACGGGAATATTGAAATTTTAGAAGGACTTACTGCGGGTGATTTGGTAATTACACAAGGTTATCAAGAATTAGTAGATGGTACTCCTGTGGCTTATTAACATTCATAACTGCCCAAACCACCATTTAATAATACTATCACTCAACGTTTATCATGAAAGAGCAAGAAGAAAACGAAGCCCTCACCAACGAAAAACATGGTGCAGGGGCTATATACAACATGATTGGTTGGTTGGCAACTAATCAGAAAACGGTGTATCTTTTCACCGTAGTGCTATTTATTGTCGGTATTGTTATTTATAATATTTTACCGAAAGAACAATTTCCAGATATTAAAGTACCGCAAATTTATGTGCAAACAATTTATGCTGGTACAACCCCTGGAGATATTGAAAATACGATTACTAAACCCATTGAAAAGCAAATTAAGACGATTGCTGGGGTGAAAAAAGTAAAGTCTAATTCCTTACAAGATTTCTCGATTATTCTTGTAGAATTCAATCCTGATGTAAAAGTTGACGATGCTTTAAGAAAAGTAAAAGATAAAGTTGATATTGTTGAATTACCAAAAGATTTAACAAAAAAGCCTGTTGTTCAGGATGTTAACTTTTCTGAGTTCCCTATTATGAACATCAACTTGGCTGGGAATTTCCCTTTGGCGAAGTTGAAAGATTTTGCGGAAGATTTACAAGATGAGATTGAAGGTTTACCCGAAATTACTCGTGTAGATATTGTTGGTGCATTAACTCGTGAAATTCAGATTAACCTTGATTTATACAAAACGCAATCTGCTGGACTTACATTTAGTGATGTTCAAATGGCAATTCAAGGTGAAAACGTAAACATTTCGGGTGGTGAACTCAGTGTTGAAGGTATTCGTAGAACGCTAAGAGTAAAAGGTGAATTTAAGTCGATGGAGCAAATCCAAAATATTCGTCTTCGTTCATCTTTAGGAGCAATGATTCGTTTGGGAGATGTTGCCGAGGTAATAGACAGTAGCGAAGAACAACAAGATTTTGCTCGTTTGAACAACAAAAAAGTTGTTACTTTGAACGTCATCAAACGTGGTGGAGCCAATTTGATTGCTGCTTCTGAAAAGATTGAAAAGATCATTGAAGAAGCTAAGGAAACACGTTTGCCGCAAGGATTAGAAGTGAAAATTACAGCCGATTCATCTGAAAGAACTAAAGGCGATATCAACGATTTAATTAATACAGTAATCTTAGGTTTTATCTTCGTAGTATTGGTTTTGATGTTCTTCATGGGTGTTCGTGATGCCATTTTTGTGGGGTTATCAGTTCCTTTGTCGGCTTTGTTAGCATTTATTCCATTGTATTTCATGGGCTTTACTTTGAATACAATCGTACTTTTTGCCTTCTTGTTAGGGCTTGGTATTGTAGTGGATGACGCCATTGTGGTTATCGAAAACTCACACCGTATTTTCAATCGTTATCGTCATATTTCAATTGTAGATGCAGTGAAATTAGCAGCTTCCGAAGTGTTTATTCCTGTATTATCAGGAACAACTACAACGGTTATGCCTTTTGTTCCTTTACTTTTTTGGCCGGGTATCGTTGGTGAATTCATGAAATTCTTACCAATTACCTTGATTTGTACTTTGATTGCTTCTTTGATTGTTGCTTATGTGATGAATCCTGTTTTTGCAGTTTCATTCATGGTACGTCATGACGAAAACGAGCATGTTGATACAAGTGTAGCATCCTTAAAAAAGCCTTTGATTATATTGGGAGTTTGTGCTTTGTTGGGTTATTTAGTAAATGTTGGTTTGGGTAATTTCTTTGTGTTGATTATTCTTTTGTATGCTTTCAACCATTTTATACTTACGCCAAGAATTATTATTCCTTTCCAAGAAAAATCATTACCTGCTTTCAAAAATAATTATCAAAAATTGATTTCTTGGGTAATTACAGGTTATCGTCCAGTTTTTGCGGTAATCGGAATGGTTGTTTTGTTGATTTTTACTTTTGTGTTGATGGGGATTGTGCAGCCGAAAGTAATTTTCTTCCCTAGTGGCGACCCTGACTATGTTTATATCTACAACAATATGCCAATAGGTACAGATGCTAGAGTAACAGATTCGGTAACTAAAGTAATTGAGAAAAAGGTTTTTGAAGTATTGAAAAAAGAAAATGCTGAAGGAATTGTTAATTCGGTGATTTCAAATGTTGGTAAAAATGCTGGTGATCCTACCAATCCAGACAGAGCGCCAACGCCACATAAATCTAAAGTTACCGTTGCTTTTGTCAGTAAAGTTAACCGTGGAGGAATTTCTTCTGAAGTAATTTTAGATAAGGTACGTAAAGAAATTAAAGCTTTGCCTTTGCCAGGTTCAGTCATTTCGGTTGATAGAGAAAACAATGGTCCGCCAACAGGTGCGCCAATTGCCATTGAAATTGCGGGAGATGATTTCAACGAATTGGTAAAATTAGAAAAACAAGTTCGTCTTGCTATTGATAAATCGGGTATCAAAGGAATTGAAGAATTAAAATCTGATTTAATTACGAACAAACCTGAAATTATTATTGACGTTGACAAAGAGAAAGCACAACGTGAAGGAATTTCGTCTGCACAAGTAGCAATGGCAGTTCGTACAGCCTTGTTTGGTACAGAGATTTCTAAATTCAGAGATGATAAAGATGAGTATCCAATTCAATTGAGAATCAAATCTGAAGACAGAAATCAGATTGAAAAATTATTGAGCTTGAATATCACTTATAGAGATATGGTAATGGGTGGAGCTTTGAGACAAGTACCATTGAACTCTATTGCTAATATTTCATATTCAACATCATATAGCCAGATTAACCGTAAGAACCAAGAACGTGTGGTTACTTTGAGTTCAAACGTTGTTCAAGGATATAATGCTAATGAAATTGTAGCTGATATTCAGACTTTAATTGATGATATGGAAGTAAAGAGTGGCTATACGCTTCGTATGGGTGGTGAGCAAGAAGACCAAAAAGAAACAGGAGATTTCTTGGGAGGAGCACTTATCGCTGCGGTATTATTGATTTTCTTGGTATTGGTGATGCAGTTTAACTCTATTTCGAAACCAATTATCATTTTTGTAACCATCTTACTTTCGTTCATTGGAGTATTGTTAGGTTTCATGGCATTTGGTCAAACTTTCTCAATCATCATGTCGGGTGTTGGTATTATTGCTTTGGCTGGTATTGTGGTAAAAAATGGTATTCTTCTTATCGAATTTACTGATGAGTTAGTTCATCGAGGTTATCCATTGAAAAAAGCCATTGTCGAAGCTGGAAGTACTCGTTTAACGCCGGTAATCTTAACGGCTGCTGCCGCAGTGTTAGGTTTGGTACCTTTAGCGATTGGTTTAAGTATCGACTTTGTGGCGATGTTTACTGAACTAAACCCACATATTCATACAGGTTCTGACAGTGCAGCATTCTGGAATATTTTAGCTTGGACAATTATCTACGGACTTACGTTCTCTACGATTCTTACCCTTGTTATTGTTCCTTGTATGTATTACATCAACGAAAGAATCAGACAAAAATACTTTGGAAAAACAGTAGTTCCAGAAGTATAAAATACAAAGAAGCCACAGCAAAAGTTGTGGCTTCTTATTTTTTAAAAAATTACAGACGGACTATTTGTGAAAAGAATCAACAAAGGTTTTCTTAAGTAATTTGCCTTTTTTTACTCTTTGCATTTCTTTGAAACTTTTCTCAATATCTTCAAGTGGTTCGATTTCTTTATTTTGTGTAAAAGCACCTTCTAGTTTTTTCAGGTCTTGATGTTTATCTGTTATAATTTCCCAGATTTTTATTGGTATAACAACAGCGGTCGTTTTCCCATGGGGGTCTGATAAGTATTGTAGTGCCATAGTTGTGATTATTTAAATGGATTTCATCGGCGGTTGTTTAATCAAATATAACATATTTTGCCTTTTCTTGGCTGTTTATATTTTGTATTTTAACAAGAATTAGGATAGAATAAGTACATTTACTTAGACTTTTGAGCTTATTTTGCAATAATCAATTTATGTTCTTTGATGTCACCCAAGGTTTTTACTTTTAGAAAATAAGTACCTTCTGGAAGTATAGATGAAGGAATAATTTTGATTGAAGTTTGTGTGACATTGATTTTTTCGAAGTTGATAGTGCTACCACGTGAATCAAAAAAACTAAGTGTTGCTTCATTAACATCTTCCACTTTTACATAAAATTCTGAGGCATTTGTAGGATTTGGAAATACTCCGAATGGAATGTTTTCATCTGAAATAATAACAGACTGAGGACGAAAAATTTGCTCTTTCTTATCTTTATCTACTTGTTTTAAACGATAATAGTTTGTTCCGAACAATGGATTTTCATCAACAAATTGATAATTAACCGTTTTTGAAGAACTACCAGCAGCATTTATTTTGCTGATTTCGGTGTAATCAATGGCGTTTCTACTTCTTTCCACAACAAAAAAATCACTATTAATTTCTGTGGCAGTTGCCCAAGTAAGTGCTACTCGCTGATTTCCTGAATGTTGAGCTTTGAAAAAAATCAGCTCAATAGGAAGTACCACGAAATCATTCTTAATGATGAAATTATCAAAATCTAAAGTCGGAGAACCAATAATACTTTTTGTTAAAATCTTAAATTGCGTTAAGTTGCCCAAGGTATTATTTAATGATAAATCATTGCTAATTAAGCTTGTTCCAACATACAAATCATACTTTTTTGCATCAACCGTTCCACTTCTTGTTCCATCGTTGTAAGTCATAGAACGATTATCATTGTTAATGAATAAAGTAACGGTTAAAAATTGCGTAGCGACTTGGCTACTACCTTGAATAATCAAGCTTGAAGGAGTATTAACACCAAATTTGATACTCATCACAGGAGTAATGGGTGCCGTTGTAGTATTATCAAAATTAGCACCATTTCCGAAATAGAATTCTACAGCATCGGGGTTTTCTGCCCCAATACTACTGGCTCTAACCGAAAATTGTACATATAAGGTGGGGGGAATGGGTGAAAATTCGGTACTTCTAGTAGCTCTGCAAATGGAATTATTGCCGATGAATTTTAAAAACTTTTCGCCCGTTGGCGTAATCAAAGCATTGGTAATATAATTGAACTGACCAATTGTTGGAGCGCTGGCATTTTCAAATGGAGTTTGCGAGCTAGTGGTAGCAGTATTGAAGTTTTGACTAAAGTAAATAGTTTGTGCTTGACAGATTGAGAAAAAAAATCCCCAAGTAAGTAGTGTAAGTGTTGGTTTCATGAGGTGAACAGGTTTTGATTTTGTAGATTTTCCACACTAAAATAATCAAAAAAATAATTTCAGAATATCTTTTTTTGAAATTTTATCTCTGAAAATCAATTGATTGTGCCATTTTGGAAGACTTAATAAGCAAATGGACTAATAAGTATCTCAATAAATGCTTTATGAGCTTTTGAAATTAATAATTAGGTACAGAAATTGTATATTTCAAAACGAAAGAGTTTTAAATGATTAGATTTTTTGATAAATTGATGAGCTATCTTTGTAGCATTATTATCCTTATCTTTTAAAATCTTTGGTAGAAATAAAAACTATCTTTAATCAACAAATACTTCATGCAACGCAGAACCTTTATTAAACAAACCACCGCTTTGTCGGTAATTGCCTCAGTAAGTGCTAAAGCTTCCAATAATGAAAATGTGGCTAAATTTCCTGTAGTTATTTCAACATGGAAAAATGAAAAAGCCAATACTGCTGCTTGGGAATCACTCCAAAAAACAGGAAGAGCTTTAGATGCTGTTGAAGCGGGTGCAAGAATCCCTGAAGCAGATCCAAATGATACTTCGGTAGGATATGGTGGTTTTCCTGACAGAGATGGCAATGTTACTTTAGATGCCTGTATTATGGACGAAAAAGGGAATGCAGGTTCGGTTACTTTTTTACAGCATATCATGCATCCAATTTCTGTAGCGAGAGCAGTAATGGAAAAAACACCACACGTAATGCTTTCGGGTGAAGGTGCTTTACAGTTTGCACTTTCTCAAGGCTTTAAAAAAGAAAATCTCTTAACTGAAACGGCCAGAAAAGCTTGGGAGGAATGGAAGAAAACGTCTAAATACGAACCTAAAATTAACATAGAACGCCACGATACTATTGGCTTACTTGCTTTAGGGAATCAAGGAGAAATCTCAGGCGCTTGTACAACAAGTGGATTAGCCTTTAAGATGCACGGAAGAGTAGGGGATTCTCCTGTAATTGGTGCTGCCGTTTTTTGTGATGATGAAGTTGGTGGTGCTTGTGCAACAGGTCTTGGTGAATTTGTGTTAAAAACCCTTGGCTCATTTCTAATCGTGGAATTGATGCGTAATGGAAAGACACCTCAGCAAGCTTGTGAAGAAGCTATCATGAGAATTGTAAAAAGATATAATTACAAAGAATTCCAAATTGGTTATTTGGCATTGAATAAAAAAGGAGAATATGGTGCTTATGCAATCCAGCCGGGCTTCAATTATACTTTAACGACTAACGGAGTGACTAAAGTGCATGAGTCTGCGTCATATATGAAATAAGTATTTAATAAAAAGTAAAGCGTTAAGACAACCATTAGGAGATTTTACACGTCTTTACTGTTAGTGCTGCATAGGGTAGAGTTATTTTTTATTTGTAAGCAGTCAACTATTGATTACAGCGTTGAACAAAATAATTACCGTATAATAAATTAAAGAAGACATAATGTTAAGTCTTTTGTAACTTTCGGAAAATAATTTGTAATTTTGTAGTTGAAATATAAGAAAAGTACAATTAATATTTATTGAAAAAAGAAATTAATAGCTTGTAAAAACAATTGATTTCAACAAAACCTATGAAACGAATTTTAAAAAACAATCCTATAGTAGTAATCTCCATTTTGTTGCTTTCGATAGCAACTGTTATTACCTACAGTAGAAATATAGAAGCCTTGAATAATGCTAACAAAGGTTTTTTCTCAGGAAAAATCAATTTTGGAGATAGCTACAAACATGTTATTTACTCTGATAAAGTAGAAGTTAAAAAAGGTACAGAAAGAGGTTTGAAAACTTTATCAATCGCAATAATTGATGAAAAAACTTCAGAATCTGTTTTTATTAAGCTCTACGATGTTCAAGAGAAAGGCACGTTTTTTATTCCGGGCGAAGGTAAAGTACAAAATATAGGAAATTTGATAAAAGACGTAAACCGTTTTAGAGAATTGAATAATTTTTATCAAACAACATTATCAAATGATGAAGGTTTGAAAAACGGAGTAGGTAGAGTAAATATTACAAAATTGACTGATACTGAAATAGAAGGAGAACTGATAATTATCGGTAATAATTCTGAAGGAAAACAAGCTCAATTAGAATCTGCAAGGTTTAAAGCAAAGATTTAGCATAAAATGAGTACAATATTGCTCATTTAACAATATTATATTTAGTGGTTAGGTGATACTAAAACGTCTGTAGCAATTGCATCAGACGTTTTTTGTTTTTTTAAGGGCTTAGATGTGACTGATAATCAAAACAAAACACACAAAGTTTTTGTATTTAACTAAGATTGCGTAATTTTGCACCCTAATTTATTAGGATAAAGGCGAACATAATTAAAAAAGTTGTTTTTAATTATATTTTGTTCGTCACAATTAACCTAAGAAAAACGATAAAAAACAAATAATCAACATATTAACAATGGCACGTGATTTAAAGTACACAAGAAACATTGGTATTGCTGCTCACATTGATGCGGGTAAAACAACAACCACTGAACGTATTCTTTACTATGCTGGCGTAAGCCACAAAATTGGTGAGGTACATGATGGTGCAGCAACAATGGACTGGATGGAGCAGGAGCAAGAAAGAGGTATTACCATTACTTCAGCTGCAACTACTGTAAGCTGGAAATACAGAGAACAAGATTACCACATTAACATTATCGATACTCCTGGTCACGTTGACTTTACCGTTGAGGTAAACCGTTCTTTACGTGTATTAGATGGTCTTGTGTTCTTATTTAGTGCTGTTGATGGTGTTGAGCCTCAATCTGAAACTAACTGGCGTTTGGCAAACAACTATAACGTAGCTCGTTTGGGTTTCGTTAACAAAATGGACCGTTCTGGTGCTGACTTCTTGAATGTTTGTCGTCAAGTAAAAGAAATGTTAGGTTCTTATGCTGTGCCTTTACAATTACCAATCGGTGCTGAAGATAAATTTGAAGGTGTTGTTGACTTAGTTAACTTCCGTGGTATCAAATGGAACGAGCATGATAAAGGAATGACTTTTGAAGTTGTGCCTATTCCTGATGATATGATTGATGAAGCAACTGAATACCGTGAGAAACTATTGGAAGCAGTAGCTGAATTTGATGAGTCTTTGATGGAAAAATACTTCGAAGATCCAGAATCAATTTCTGAAGATGAAATCTTAGCTGCTCTTCGTGCTGCTACGATTGCGATGAAAATTGTTCCAATGCTTTGTGGTTCTTCATTCAAAAACAAAGGTGTTCAAACAATGCTTGACTATGTGATGGCATTATTACCTTCTCCTTTGGACAAAGATAATATCGTAGGAACTGACCCACGTACTGATGCTGAAGTAATTCGTCAACCTTCGACTAAAGAACCTTTCTCTGCATTAGCATTCAAAATTGCAACTGACCCTTACGTAGGTCGTTTATGTTTTGTTCGTGCTTATTCAGGTGTTTTGGAAGCTGGTTCTTATATCTTGAACAACCGTTCTGGAAACAAAGAGCGTATTTCTCGTATCTTCCAAATGCACGCTAACAAACAGAATTCTATCGAAAGATTAGAAGCTGGTGATATCGCTGCGGTAGTAGGATTTAAAGACATCAAAACTGGTGATACTTTATCTGATGAGAAAAACCCAATCGTTCTTGAATCAATGGTATTCCCTGATCCAGTTATCGGTTATGCTATTGAGCCTAAGAAATCTGCTGACCAAGATAACTTCTCGAAAGCTATTGGTAAGTTAATCGAAGAAGATCCAACCTTACAAGTAGAATCTAACGAAGAAACTGGACAGACTATCATCAAAGGTATGGGTGAGCTTCACCTTGAAATCATCATCGACCGTATGCGTCGTGAATTCAAAGTAGAAGTAAACCAAGGAGCTCCTCAAGTAGCTTACAAAGAATCATTGACGAAATCTACTGAACACCGTGAAGTTTATAAAAAACAATCGGGTGGTAAAGGTAAATTTGCCGATATCGTATTCGAAATGGGACCAAGAGAAGATGGTAAAGAAGGTTTAGAATTCGTTAACGGTATCGTTGGTGGGGTTATTCCAAGAGAATTTATTCCTTCAATCCAAAAAGGTTTCGAAGCAGCAATGAAAAACGGTGCTTTAGCTGGATACCCAATGGATTCAATGAAAGTTCGTTTATTCCACGGTTCTTTCCACGATGTCGATTCAGATGCGTTGTCATTCGAAATGGCTGCTCGTATGGGTTACAAAGAAGCTGCTAAACAAGCTGGTGCTAAAATCATGGAACCAATCATGGCAGTAGAAGTTGTTACTCCTGACGAATACACTGGACCTATCACTGGTGACATGAACCGTCGTCGTGGTATGATGAAAGGTATGGATTCTAAACAAGGTGCTGTAATCTTGAAAGCAGATATTCCTTTATCTGAATTGTTCGGTTATGTAACTGACTTACGTACTATGTCATCTGGACGTGCTACTGCAAACTTAACTTTCTCTCACTATGAATTCGTGCCACAAAACTTGGCTGAAGAAATCGTGAAAAAAGCGAAAGGTTTGTAAGAACCATTCAGAATAACAATAAAAAAGCCTTCACTTTAACGAGTGAGGGCTTTTTGCTTTTCTGTAGCCTAACAATTCTACTAAGTAAGTTTTAAAATATTTTTTCCTCCCGATAACATACACATTTCCTTAAACTTTCCGGGTGTAATGCCTACATGTTTCTTAAAGATGATAAAAAAGTAATTGGTACTTCCAAAACCTGCTTTGAAACAAGCGTCGCTAATATCATTTCTGGTTTCTGCCAATAATTCTTTGGCTATTTTGATTCTCTCTTGATTAATAAAATCAATCGGTGTAATGCCTAATTCTCTTTTGAATTGACGAAAGAAATTGGGTTTACTCATACAAGCTAAATCACACAACTTTTCAATACTCAATTTTTCAGTAATGTGTTCTTTGATGTACTGAATCACAAAGGCAAAACGATTGGTATTGGCATATTTCTTATAATTATCTACAATTAATACTCTTGCTTGTGTTTGCATTAATCTGATTAACAATTCATTAATCATAAAATTGGCAAATAAATCTTTCGCTGAATTGGTTTCTGTGGAAACTTTTACCAGACGGTCAATCGTGTTAGTTACTTCTAAAGAATTCTTTAAATGGAAAGTATCTAAGTCTATTTGCCAAGATTCATGTTCTTCTATTTTGGCATATTTTTCATTCAATAAATTTACGGTTTCCTTAATTTGCTCGCTTTTGATGGCTAAAGCCATACATTGTGTTGGGTTTGAAAAATCAGCTTCTGGAAAATCTATCTTCATTTCTTCGTTCGCTGGCACAATGACAGATTCACCAGGAAGATATTCAAAACCTTGTTTATCAAAAAGGTGCATTACTTTCTTTCCTCTGAACATCGTAGTCAGTACAAAGCTGTTGAACTTCAAATGAACATCTTCACTCTTTTGATGTGTTTCAAAAATATTCAATTCAAAATTATCTAATGAATATACAGTACGGTTCTCGACAAGTGTCAGTAAATCCTTTATCGGCTTTAAAGTGGGCGACTGGGGTTTATGGATTTGTCTCATGTTGATTTTGTACTTTGTGTTTTATTAGGATTCAAATTCTTTAAAACTTTCTTACAATAATACAATAGCTAGATTATTGATGCAATTGAGTCAATCTTCAATGATACGATTGTCAATTTTTATGAGAGTATCGTCAATTTATTAGCCATCTTATTGAATTACAGCATTTACTTATAATGATACTATCATCAAGTTTTGTGATATAAAAGTAAATACTAATGGTAATAATTCAAGATAAATTTGTAAAAAATAAATCATTCAAAACGAATTTAATTTTTATTATGGAAAATCTTGAAATAGATGCTCCTCTAGTAGAGAGCTCAAATACCGACAATCTTGTAGCAAGACCAATCTTTAGAAATCAATACGAAAACTTTATCGGCGGTCAGTGGGTTGCTCCTGTGAAGGGTCAGTACTTCGAAAATCCTTCGCCAATTGATGGTAGAGTATTTACAAAAGTTGCCCGTTCTACTAAAGAAGATGTAGAATTAGCCTTAGATGCAGCACATGAAGCTTTTAAAACTTGGTCAAAAACTTCTGCTACAACAAGAAGTAATATTTTACTAAAAATTGCTGACATTATTGAACAAAATCTCAATTACTTGGCTGTTGTAGAAACGGTGGATAATGGTAAGCCAATCAGAGAAACAATTTTAGCTGACTTACCTTTAGTCGTTGACCACTTCCGTTACTTTGCTGCATGTATCAGAACAGACGAAGGAACTGCTTCTGAACATGACCCCAATACACTTTCTTTAATTATTCACGAACCACTTGGTGTGGTTGGTCAGATTATTCCTTGGAACTTCCCACTTTTAATGGCTACTTGGAAAATGGCACCTGCTTTGGCGGCTGGTTGTACTATTGTGATGAAACCTGCCGAACAAACGCCAGTAGGCATTATGTGTTTGATGGAATTATTACAAGATGTTTTACCAGCGGGTGTTGTGAACATTATAAATGGTTTTGGTTTAGAAGCTGGTAAACCTTTGGCAAGTTCTACCAGAATTGCAAAGGTTTCGTTTACGGGTGAAACGACTACTGGACGCTTAATTATGCAATATGCTTCAGAAAATATCATTCCTGTGACGATGGAATTGGGCGGAAAATCTCCGAATATTTTCTTCCCAAGTATCATGGATGCTGATGACGAATTCTTTGATAAGTGTTTGGAAGGTGCAGCGATGTTTGCTTTGAACCAAGGTGAAATCTGTACTTGCCCTTCAAGAATTCTTGTACATGAGTCTATCGCAGATGCCTTTATTGAAAGATTAATTGCCAGAGTAAATGCAATCAAAAAAGGGCATCCATTGGATATGACGACGATGATTGGTGCGCAAGCTTCTAATGACCAATACGAAAAAATCTTATCATACTTGAAAATTGGTGAAGAAGAAGGTGCTGAAACACTTTGTGGTGGCTCGGCTCACTTACAAGAAGGTGACGCTGCTAATGGTTATTATATCCAACCAACTATTTTGAAAGGACATAACAAAATGCGTGTTTTCCAAGAAGAAATCTTTGGTCCAGTAGCGGCTTTAACGACTTTCAAAACAGTTGAAGAAGCAATTGAAATTGCTAATGACACACTTTATGGCTTAGGGGCTGGTGTGTGGACTCGTGATGCACATGAATTATATCAAGTACCAAGAGCTATCCAAGCAGGTCGTGTTTGGGTGAATTGTTATCATGCTTATCCTGCTCATGCTCCGTTCGGTGGTTATAAAAAATCAGGCTTTGGTCGTGAGAACCACAAAATGATGCTCGACCATTATCGTTCTTGCAAAAATATGTTGATTTCTTATGATAAAAAGGCATTAGGATTCTTTTAAATTATGAGTGTTGAATGCTGAGTGAGGAGTTTTTTAAATGTGAAGTGAAGAGAGCTGAGTGAGGTTTCATTTTACTCAGATATTTTCTGAGTGAACAGTTTTTAATCTCGAACTCTGAAAATATATTTCCAAAACTAAAAAAATCCTCACTCAGCATTCAACACTCCTCACTCAATAAAATCATGGACAAAACCCCAAGAGTATTACTCACTGCTGCGGCAGAGGAACTAATTGATAGACTTCGTGCTGAACATGGTTCAATCATGTTTCACCAAAGTGGAGGTTGTTGTGATGGCTCTGCTCCGATGTGTTTTCCTGTAGGGGAGTTTAAAACGGGGGAAAATGATGTTTTGTTGGGAGAAATTTACGGTTGCGAGTTTTATATGAGTGCCTTCCAATTTGAATATTGGCAATATACTCAACTGACTTTGGATGTAGTGGAAGGAAGAGGAGCAAGTTTTTCGTTAGAAATCCCTTTAGGCTTACGCTTTATCATTCGTTCACAAGTTTATACTGAAGAAGAATTAAAAAACCTAAGTCCAGTTTCAAATGGAGCTTAGGTAGTTTTGACGCTAATTTTACAAAGTATCAACAAACCATTTTACAAAAAGTCTCAGATAGTGGCGTTTCTCCATTGTTTGAGGCTTTTTTGTTTTATCAGCATTTACCAATAATGAGATTAGAAAAGAGTATGTGGACAATGCTTCAGAGGAAAATTATTTTAGGATTGTGTACTTTTTAAACTGAATTGCGGAAGATGAAATGGTCATTGCGGAAAATTATTTTAGGATTGTGTGCTTTTCAAATTGAATTGCGGAAGATGAAATGGTCATTGTGGAAAATTATTTTAAGATTGTGTAATTTCAAACTGAATTGTGGAAGATGAAATGGTCATTGTGGAAAATTATTTCGGGATTGAGTAATTTCAAATTGAATTGCGGAAGATGAAATAGCCATTGCGGAAAATTATTTTAGAATTGTGTACTTTTAAACTGAATTGCGGAAGATGAAATGGTCATTGCGGACAATTATTTTAAGATTGTGTACTTTTCAAGAAGGCAAGAGTACCGATAAAAACTAGAGAATCTATGAGATGATTAAACACTTTACAAGCCTATTAGGCTAAACTCTTCAAAATATTGTTTGCTTTTGTTTTCTTTTTGCTCAGAGCCTTGTTAGATTTGTAAATCAACCTTTGCATCTCAATCAGATGTTTTCAAACATCAACCTAGATAAAAAGGATAATAATTGATACTTGCGCTAATTGTCTTAGTAAAAGTATTTTGAAGAGTTTTTCTTCCCTTAAATTTAATATGACAGAAATACCTGCTTTCAAAAAAGGTTTACCCACACAAATTGCTGTATTGGGCGGTGGTAGTTGGGCAACGGCTATCATTAAAATTTTAACTGAAAATAATGTTAAAGTGAAGTGGTGGCTTCGCCGTAAATCGGATGTGGATTTTATCAAAAAGTATAATCACAATCCAAGCTATCTAACCGACGCATTACTGAATCCAAGAAAAGTAAAGGCTTATTACAAAATGTATGATGCTCTTTATGGTGTTGACTATGTGATTTTGGCTGTGCCAGCGGCTTTTGTGCCTGATGCTTTAAAGAATCTTACTCGTAACCATTTTGCAGGAAAGAAAGTAGTATCGGCTATCAAAGGGATGATTCCTGATGAGAATATGTTGGTGACCGACTGGATGGAAAAGGTATTTGGTGTGCCATTAACACAGATGTGTGTGATTGCTGGTCCTTGCCATGCCGAAGAAGTTGCCTTAGAAAAGCAGTCGTATTTAACCATTGGCTCGCCAAATATTAATTTAGCCCAAGAATTTTCGAATTTATTAAGTTGTCGATACATCCAAGCGAACCCAATTGCAGATTTATATGGCGTGGAATACTGTGCTGTTATTAAAAATATCGTAGCAATGGCTTGTGGTATTACGCATGGTTTGGGTTTTGGGGATAACTTCCAAGCAGTGATGGTTTCTAATGCGATGCAGGAAATCAAACGTTTTTTAGATTATGCTTATCCACAGGCTTCTCGTGATTTGAATAATTCAGGATACTTAGGTGATTTATTAGTGACTGCTTATTCTCAGTTTTCAAGAAACCGTACTTTCGGAAATATGATTGGTCGTGGTTATTCCGTAAAATCAGCTCAAATAGAAATGAATATGGTAGCAGAAGGATATTATGCCGTAAAAAGTATTCATCAAATCAATGAAAAATATGGTGTGGATATGCCAATCATTGATGCCGTTTATAGAATTTTATACGAAAAAGCTGCTCCAGTAGCCGAAATCAATATATTGAAGACACATTTGAAATAAGATTTGAAAATTTGAAGATTTGAAAATGATTAACAATTCTTTCATTTTCAAATCTTCAAATGACCCAATTTTCAAATTATAAAAAGCTCGTAATTTTCTCCGCAATTGCCTTCAATTCTTCCTGACTAACCTTCATTTTTTCTCTTGTAAAATTAATATCGTTCATAGAATTCAAAGGAATTAAATGAACATGCGTGTGCGGTACTTCCAAACCAATTACCGAAACACCGATTCTTCTACAAGGCACTGCTTGTTGTAAAGCAGGTGCAATTTTCTTAGCGAAAATCATTAATCCAGCCAATAAATCATCGTCTAAATCAAAGATATAATCAATTTCTTTTTTCGGAATCACTAAAGTATGTCCTTCGGCAAGAGGCGTAATGTCTAAGAAAGCAAGATAGTTTTCGTCTTCCGCAATTTTATGGCAAGGAATTTCGCCATTAACAATTTTTGTGAATATAGTTGACATGATTGTATTTTTTTAAAACTATTTAAACCATTCGGCATACATGATATAATTATTGGCAGTTCTCATAAATACCTCAGCAGCATCTGGAGAAACATTTTTCAAGAATTTAGCAGGGTTTCCCGCATAGATTGTCCCAGCAGGAACACGAGTATTTTGGGTAACAATAGCACCAGCCGCAATGATTGAACCCGTTTCTATCACAGCACCATCCATTACGATAGCACCCATTCCAATCAATACTTTGTCCTCAATCGTACAACCGTGAACGATAGCATTGTGTGCGATAGAAACATAATTGCCGATAGTCGTTTTCGTTTTTTGATAAGTACAATGAATAATTGCTCCGTCTTGAATATTCGAATTATCACCAACGATTACCGAATTTACGTCGCCTCTTACCACAGCATTAAACCAAACGGTACAGTTTTTCCCAAACTTCACATCTCCGACGACAGTGGCGTTTTCTGCCAGCCAACAATTTTCACCTAAACTAGGCGATACTCCTTTTACAGGTTTTATTACAGGCATTTTTTGAATGATTAAACGTAAATTTTAAAACTTTAAGATGCGACAAATATACAAACGAAAATACTTTGGCAATAAAAAAAGGTTGTTCAGTGAAACACCGAACAACCTAGCATGAACGTAAAATATAAATTGTTTTTGATTGAAAATAATACATTTTTAGATTACTCCTTGATGTCAAACCGACCATCTTTCAATGCCAAAATTTCAGAAGGCTTTTCTTTGTTCTGAAAAGTTACGCTAAAAGTACCCGAATAGATTTTTGAAACAGGGTCAAAACGGGTAATATTCACTTCGTTTTCACAGGTTTGGCAAATAGCGTATTGCGAGCAATTGCCGTTAATACATTTTTGATAGACGCTCGCAAAAGGAGTAAATTCAACAGCATTTTTAGGGAAATATCGCATGAATTGGTATCTGCCTGTATCCTTCACATTATTAATCATAAAGCTCATCGACTCCAAAGTATTCTGATTAGTTACAGACAACCTGAGTGTAGCATTTTGATATTTTCCCCACACTACAGGAACAGGCTTGAAATTCGGATTAGCTTTATATCGTTGGAAGGGCGTCCAGATAGTACCATTAATTTTTGCACCAAAAGTTTGCTTGCCAATCTGAGTAACCGCTGGTAATGCTTCTGGCTGTACATAATCGTTCATCTCGCAGCTAAGGAGTGATACTAATGTAAGCAGAATGATTAGGTAACGATTTGTTCTCATAAATGAACGATTTAATCTATCGCTACGAATTTATAAATAATCTTTAATTAAAATGTATTAATCTAAGAAATTTATTTTAAATTATTTTAAAAATAAGATTCTCAACCCAAATACCTACGTAAAATATGTTTGGTCGGTACCATCTATCATAAATAAAAATTTCAGTCTCAAATATTCTCTTTTTTTGTCGAAAAATTTAAAGCTAGAAAACATGAAAAAAGTCTTCTTATCATTTCTCTTGTCAACGTTTTTGATGTTTGACATCACTGCTCAATTGACCGTACCGCCGAATGGTGGCAACAAAATGGCATCGGTAAGTGAACGAATTGGTTTAACAGATGTAACAATTAATTATCATCGTCCGGGAGTAAAAGGGCGTGAAGGTAAAATTTGGGGACAATTAGTGCATTATGGTTTTGCAGATTTGGGTTTTGGTACTTCGTTGGCTGCACCTTGGCGAGCAGGCGCTAATGAGAATACGACGATAAGTTTTTCAACGCCAGTGAAAATTGAAGGACAAGCTTTGCCAGCAGGAAAGTATGGTTTAATGATGGCTGTGCAAGAAAATGAAGTTACGGTGATATTCACTAAAAATACAACTTCTTGGGGAAGCTATTATTATGATGAAAAAGAAGATGCTTTAAGAGTAAAAGTAAAGCCACAAAAAGAGCAAGCTTTTGTAGAAAGATTGAAATTTGAATTTTTAGACCAAACAGAAGCTTCTGCAACGATTGCCTTGCTTTGGGAAAAATGGAAAATTCCTTTTAAAGTAGAAGTAGATTTGCACGAAACCGTTTTCGCTTCTATGCGAAATGAAGTCAGAGGAGAGAAAGTGTTTGATTGGAGAGCATTTAATCAAGCTGCAAACTATTGTTTAACCAATAAAGTAAATTTGGAAGAAGGGTTATCTTGGGCAGAGCGTTCAATCAAAGAGCGATATATTGGCGAAGCTAATTTTACCACATTAAGTACAAAAGCTGAAATCTTGAAACTATTGGGCAGAACAGCCGAAGCCGAAACAGTCATGAAAGAAGCTTTACCCAAAGGAAATATGCTGGAAATCCATCAATATGCCAGAGCTTTATTGAAAGAGAAAAAAACACAAGAAGCTTTTGAGGCATTTAAACTCAATGCAAGTAAAAATCCAAACGAATACACTCCTTTGGTGGGTTTAGCAAGAGGATATTCGGCTTTGGGAGATTATAAAAATGCTTTGAAACAAGCAAAATTAGCCATAGCCATTGCACCAAGTGATGTAGAAAAAGATAATGTCGCCAAAATGATTAAAACACTTAGCGAAGGAAAAGATATTAATTGAATGAAAAAGGGTAAAAGTCTATCGAACTTTTACCCTTTTTCATTAATACTCATCATTACTTTGTAAGGCTTGCGTATTCTTTGGCGAAGTAAGTTAAAATTACTTTTGCGCCAGCTCTTTTGATAGACGTTAAACATTCTACCATTGTTTTGGTGCCGTCTAACCAGCCATTTTGAGCAGCAGCTTTTACCATCGCATATTCGCCAGAAACATTATAGGCAGCAATCGGAATATCAAAATTATCGTTCAAAGATTTGATAATATCCAAATAAGCCAAAGCTGGTTTTACCATTAAAAAATCTGCTCCTTCGCTGTAGTCAAGTTCAGCTTCAATCAACGCTTCACGTACATTGGCAGGATTCATCTGATAGGTTTTCTTATCTCCAAATTTTGGAGCAGAATCCAAAGCATCACGGAAAGGACCATAAAAAGCAGAAGCATATTTGGCAGAATAAGCCATGATGGATACATTAATAAAACCTTTGCTATCTAATGCTTCACGGAGTACTCTTACTCGCCCGTCCATCATATCCGAAGGTCCAACTATATCAGCACCAGCTTCTGCTTGAGCTACAGTCATTTTTGCTAAAATCTCTAAACTTTCATCGTTCAGAATATTTCCTTTTTCATCAACATAACCATCGTGTCCATCAGAAGAGTAAGGATCCATCGCAACGTCTGACATGATTGCGATTTCTGGAAACTTACTTTTAATTTGATGAATCGCCTCTAAATATACATTTCCTTTACGGTAACTTTCGGAAGCAATTTTATCTTTTTTATCTTCAGCCAAGAGTGGAAAAAGTGCGATGGAACGAATGCCTAAATCTTGAACAACAGACATTTCTTCTAATATCTTATCAATTGAGTATCTGTAAATACCGGGCATAGATTTTACCTCACTTGTAAGATTATTGCCTTCCATGACAAACATCGGATAGATAAAATCATTTACCGACAAAGTTGTTTCTTCAACCATCGCACGGATTGCGGCTGACTGGCGGTTTCTTCTGGGTCTTCTTAGCATAATTATAATTATTGTTCTCTGGTTTTTGCTGATTTACTCGGATACAAAGTTCGTAAAACCATTAAACAAATGTTGGAATATTTTAACTTTAATATTATTACGATATAGGAAGTATTATCTGAATTTTTGAATCCACTTAGGCTTTTTGTTTCGTTTCAAAGAAATTTCAGCCATTTTTATCCATCTCTTTTAGAACCACGATAAAGTATTATTTTGTTCAGTGATACTCCGAAAATGTGAAAAAAAACTGAACATTAATCGCTAAAAAGAGTAAATACCATATTAATTACTCTATAATCCTAAAAGCACTAAATATTAATTAAAATTAAGTACGAAATTGTCTTCATTCTTTTAGATTTGTATTCAATTAATTTTCAATGAGTATTCATTCCTGAATAACAGTATAGCATTGTAATACTAAATTGAAAGCTGAGCTTTATTTAACTGAAAGCAATTTTTATAAATAAATATAGATTATAATTTATTCCTTTAGCTTGAAAAGATACTAGAATTATGAATATTTTCAAATTGATTTTATTTTAGTTTTTCTTGAAATATGAATATTTTTGATATATGTTTATCTAACGAAAAATATCCTAAAACTTAATTACCGACGAATGGAAATTCAAAATCCTCTCACATCATCCGCTAATAAGCAAAAAGTTTTAATCGAGATTGCTTGGGAAACCTGTAATCAAGTTGGTGGAATCTACACCGTAATTCGTACCAAAGTACCATCAATGGTTGAAAAGTGGGGTAATAATTATTTTTTATTGGGGCCATATTTTCCGCAAACAGCTTCGGCAGAGTTTGAGCCAATTCATGATTTGGATGATTCAATTTTGGGTAAAACTATCCAAAAAATGCGTTCTATGGGTTTAGGAGTACATTATGGATATTGGTTAGTAACCGGAAAACCTAGAATTGTATTGTTCGATTTGGCAACAGTTACGCCTAAATTGAATCAAATTAAGGCGAGTCTTTGGGAAAAACATCAAGTTTCTACTTTACATGTTGAAGATATTGTGAACCAAACGATTTTGTTTGGAGAGATGATTCGTATTTTCTTAACCGAATTAGCTAGTGACCAAGCCAGTAAATCTGATATTGTAGCGCATATCCATGAATGGATGTCGGCTACTTGTTTGCCTGATTTGAAAAAAGATGGCGTGAAAATAGCTACAGTTTTTACAACTCACGCTACGATGCTTGGTCGTTATTTAGCTGGAAATGTACCTGATTTTTATGATAAATTACATACTTTCAATTGGCTAGACGAAGCTCGTCATTATGGCATTGAAGCACAAGCCACCATTGAACGCTTGGCAGCAAATATGTGTCATGTAATGACGACGGTAAGTGATGTGACCGCCCGTGAATGTGAATTTTTATTAGGTAAAGTGCCTGATTTAATTTTACCGAATGGTTTAAACATTACAAGATTTTCGGCAATGCACGAACATCAAAATTTGCATACGCTTTTCAAAGACCGTATCAATGAATTTGTGATGGGGCATTTCTTCCAGAGTCAACCTTTTGACCTTGGTAAAACACTTTACTTCTTTACTTCTGGTCGTTATGAGTTTTCAAACAAAGGTTATGATATTACGCTGGAAGCTTTGGCTCGTTTGAATTGGAAAATGAAACAAGCGAAGATTGATAAAACGGTGGTTATGTTTTTTATTACCAAACAGCCTTATCATTCAATCGACCCAGAAGTATTACAATCGAGAGCGGTAATGGACGAAATCCATGAAACTTGTAATGCGATTGAAAAGCAAATTGGTGAAAAACTGTTCAATGCTTCGGCTTCGGCAACAGATTTACAAATGCCAGATTTGAATGGGTTCATTGACGAATATTGGCGTTTGCGTTTGCGTAGAACGATTCAAACTTGGAAAACAAACAAGCGTCCGAAAGTTGTAACACATTTATTGAAAAATGAAGACGGCATTACGGATTATACTAAGAAAGCGAATTTGTTGAATAATCCAGACGATAAAGTAAAAATTGTATATCATCCAGACTTTATTGTATCTACAAATCCACTTTTTGGACTTGATTATGGACAATTTGTACGTGGTTGTAATTTAGGCGTTTTTCCAAGTTATTATGAGCCTTGGGGATATACTCCGCTAGAATGTATTGCTCGTGGTGTTCCTACGATTACTTCAGACCTTTCTGGTTTTGGAGACTATATGATGCAAATCATGCGTGATTATGAACAATGGGGTGTAATGGTTGTGAATCGTAAAACACAAGATTTCCACAAAGCAGCAGAACAATTATCAGAAATGATGTTGAAATTTGTGAAACAATCACTCCGAGAAAGAATTACGCAAAGAAACAGAGTGGAAAGTATTTCAGATACTTTTGATTGGAGTAACCTGAGAGCTTATTACGACACTGCTCAAGATTTAGCACTCAAAAGAAGAAAATAAATAAAATGAGAAGTCGGCTGTTTGAGGCTGACTTCTCCATTTTGGAAGCCAGCGACACCAAAATTTACTTACTTGATACATTCAATAAATTCTATTAAGTTTGTAAATACACAATCTCTAATATAAAAGCCGATATTCTTAACTTATGGATATTCTCAATGAAACAATCGCTTGGTTGATGAAAAGACGTTTGCCTCGAATCCAGTCGTTTATGGAACGACCTATGGAAACGCAGGAGGAAATGTTCTGGAATCTGATTCAATCAGCAAAGTACACAGAATGGGGAAAAAAATATGAATATCAATCGATTGCTTCTATTAAAACTTTTCAAGAGAGAGTACCCATTTCAAATTATGAAAGTCTATTTCCATACATAGAACGTATGATGCGTGGCGAACAGAACGTTCTGTGGAGTTCAGACATTCAATATTTTTCAAAATCTTCTGGTACAACCAACGCTCGCAGTAAATTTATTCCTGTTTCTAAAGAATCCCTTGAAGATTGTCACTTCATGGGTGGGAAGGATATGATGACGCTTTTGGTAGAAAACAAACCTGATACAGAAGTTTTCTCTGGAAAAGGACTTTCTATCGGTGGAAGCTTGCAATCTAGTCAACTGAATTCTCGCACTTATTTAGGAGATGTTTCTGCTGTAGTGATGAAAAATTTACCAATCTGGGCGCAACTCATTCGCACGCCTTCCTTAGAAGTAGCGCTGATGGATGTTTGGGAAGAGAAAATTCAGAAAATGGCGGAGGTTACTTCACAAGAAAATGTGACGAGTATTTTAGGCGTTCCAACTTGGACTTTAGTCTTGATTGAAAAAGTTTTAGAAATTACTGGCAAGAAGAATATTTTAGAAGTATGGCCGAATTTTGAGTTTTTCATTCACGGTGCGGTGGCTTTTCAGCCTTATCGAGAATTGTTTAGTCATCAAGTTTTTCCATCTAGTTCGGTAAATTATCTTGAAATTTATAATGCTTCGGAAGGCTTCTTTGGAATTCAGGACGATTTTAATCGAAAAGATGAAATGTTGTTAATGCTTGATTATGGTATTTTCTACGAATTTATTCCGATGGAAGAAATTGAATCTGAAAATCCTAAAGTGTTGACTTTATCCGAAGTTGAATTGAATAAGAATTATGCGATTCTGATTTCTACTAACTCAGGTTTATGGCGTTATAAAATTGGAGATACTGTAAAATTTACTTCACGCTATCCATACAGAATTAAGATTTCCGGTAGAACCAAACATTTTATCAATGCTTTTGGGGAAGAGCTCATCATAGAAAATGCTGAAAAAGCCATTACTCGTGCTTGTGAAGCAACTAATGCTATTTTGAGCGATTATACTGCTGGTCCTGTTTATATGGAAAATAAACAACAAGGCTGTCATGAATGGATTATAGAATTCTCGCAAGTACCAAACGATCAAGTACTTTTTAATACGATTTTGGACACAACACTCAGAGAAATTAACTCTGATTATGATGCCAAAAGATATAAAGATATGGTGTTGTCAGCCCCAAAAATCAATGTTGTACCCAAAGATACTTTTTATCATTGGATGAGAAATCGTGGCAAATTAGGTGGACAACATAAAGTACCAAGATTGAGTAATTCACGTGAGTTTTTAGAACAGATTTTGGCTGTCAGCGTTGAGATGCGAGCTATGAGCTGTGAGTTATGAGCTTTCAGCATTGTTAATTAAGTCTTGCATCTTGCGTCTAAAATCTTGCTTCTTAAAGTCCTAAAGTCCAAAATCCTCAAGTCTTAAATCTTGCTTCTTGTCTCTTTCGTCTAATAAAATGAAAAAACTTATTCCTACCACCAATCCCGTAAAAGTAACTGGAGCAATTTGGATTGAAAATCAGGATGGCTCAGAGCGATTTTTAGGAAAAGGACGTATCCAATTATTAGAACTCATCATCGAACACGGTTCAATTTCCAAAGCCGCCAAGGCGATGGGAATGTCTTACAAAAGAGCGTGGGATTTAATTACCTCTATGAATGCCCAAGCCACAAATCCTTTTGTTATTACTCAAGTTGGCGGAAAAAGTGGTGGTGGAGCAATCGTTACTCCCGAAGGACTTCAAGCCATTGAAGCCTATAAATCTCTTCAAGCACGCTTTCAAGCTTTTCTTGCACAAGAAAATAGTTGAATTAGCTGTCGGATTTCAGCTATCAGTTTTCGGTTTTGGGAAACACTTTTTTCTTTCTCGAAATCAGATTTCGATTTTCTGCTATACTTCGCTATATTTGTTAAAATATAGCGTTTTGTATGGATTCAAATTTTCTTTTGATGCTTTTTCTTTTAAGCATTGTCGCATTTTTATATTCTTCGGTGGGTCACGGCGGAGCGAGTGGCTACTTGGCAGTAATGGCGATTGTAGGTGTTTCGCCTACTTTGATGAAATCTTCCGCTTTGATTATGAATCTCGCCGTTTCACTCTTTTCTTTTTTAGGTTTTTATCGGGCAGGCTTTTTCAAGCTAAAACTCTTTTGGCCATTTGCCGTTGCCAGTATTCCCTTGGCGTACTTAGGCGGAACGATGACGCTTTCAGATTCTATTTATAAGAAAATTTTAGCTCTTTGCATCTTAATTTCCATTGCTCGTTTATTGTATCAGTTCAAGCAAGAAGAAGGCGAAAACCGTGAAGTTCCGCTTTGGGCTGGACTTACTTCTGGCGGTGTAATTGGCTTACTTTCGGGCATGATTGGTATTGGTGGAGGCATCGTTTTGAGTCCGTTGATGCTATTGATGAAATGGGCAAAACTTAAAGAAACCGCAGCCGTTTCGGCACTTTTTATTTTTGTAAATTCTCTTTCAGGCTTGTATGGTCAATTGATGAAGGGAAATATTCAATTGCCTGCTAACCTGCAATGGGCAATAGCCGTAACAGTTTTTGGGGGTTTGTTAGGTTCGTACTTCGGAAGCCAAAAATTCAATTTACCCACACTTCGTTACTTATTGGCTTTGGGTTTAGTAATTGCTTGTGCCAAATTGATTTTTACCTAAAGTTTAGTACAATGATTATGCAAAATGTTTGTATCTCAAATTAATATTTTAGTAGCGGTAAACCCTTGCCGTTTCGGGTGAGGCAACCGCAAGGGTTTGCCGCTACTAATTGAGCCTAAAATTAATGCTAAATATTTGCCGTTGTCATTAATTTTTCACTCAAAGATTTCAAAAACAACACTCAATTTTATGAAAAAATTACTTTATACATTGCTTTTATCTTTTATTATTCACTCAATTCACGCTCAGTCAAGAAGTGAAAGTATTACTATTCTTGGAAATGTAGAAAATTCTTTAAACTTGACAATCAAAGATTTACAACAAATGAATGTTGTAAATGGAACAGATTTTAAAGTTGTCAGTACTTCGGGTGAAGTAAGAAAAGAATTCAAAACTTACAAAGGAGTATTATTAAGCGAGCTTTTGGATAAAGCCAAAATCGTTCTTCAAAGTCCAAAAGAAAAAGGGAAAATTTACTTTGTAGCTACTGCTACTGATGGTTACACCGCTATTTTTTCTTATCATGAAATTTTCAATAATCCTGCTGGCGATAAAGTATTGGTACTTTTTGAAGAAAATGGAAAAGAAATCGACAAAGACGGAGCTTTTGTACTCATCTCTGCCACAGATAAAATCACAGGTGCAAGACACGTAAAATGGCTGAAAAGTATTGAAGTTAAAAAACTTTAATGAACATCATTTCCCTAATTCCTTTATTATTTCTCCATGAACACTTTTTTGATTTTTATGAAAAAAAATATACATTTTTATTTATCGCTATATTTTAATAAATATAGCGTTTTGAAAATAACAAATACGCTTTTACTCATTTGCATTTTACATTTCAATCTGAAAGCACAAAAGAAAGTACAGCCAATTGTTTATAAAGATACTGTTAGACAATTATCAGAAGTAGTAGTAACGGCTTCAAGAATGCCTGAAAATGTGTTGAAATCGCCGATTAGTATTGCTTTGTTGGATAATCGTGCTATTCAAAATTCGGCAACGCCTTCTTTTTATGATGCCCTCGAAAATATCAAAGGCGTTCAATTACTTACGCCAAGTTTGGGTTTTAAAGTGTATAATACTCGTGGTTTTGCCAACCCGACCAATGTACGTTTTGTGCAATTGGTTGATGGTGTGGATAACCAAGCACCGCATATTGGTTCGCCCATTGCCAGTGCTTTAGCTCCCACAGATTTGGACGTGAACCAAGTAGAAATTTTACACGGAGCAGCCTCGGCACTTTACGGCATGAATGCCCTGAATGGTTTGGTCAATATTTTTTCTAAAAACCCATTTGAGCATCAAGGCTTAAGCTTTCAGCAGAAAACTGGAGTAAATCATTTTAACGATAATAATACTTCTGTTCATCTGTTTAGTGAAAGTTCGCTTCGCTGGGCAAAGGCATTTAACAATACTTTTGCCACAAAAATCAACTTTGAATACTTGACGGGCTACGATTGGATTTCGGATAATAATACCGATTTGAACCCGAATGGAAATGCGTCTTTGAATCTTTTCGGAACGGATAATCCTGCTTATGATGGCATCAATGCTTATGGAAATGAATCGTCGAACCGAAGAAATTTGACTTTGGGTGGCAAACGTTATTCCGTTGCCCGAACTGGTTATCTAGAAAAGGAAATTGCAGATTTTTCACTCAGAAATATCAAAGGCGATGTGAGTTTATTCGTTCGTCCGAAGAAAGATTGGGAAGTTTCTTATACTTATCGTTTCGGCATTTTGGATAATCTTTACCAGCGAACAAACCGTTTTAGATTAAGCGATTATCGCATCGACCAGCACAGTATTAGTTTTAAATCGCCTTCGATTCAAGCGAAAGCTTATTTGACGCATGAAAATACGGGACAATCTTATAATATCCGTTCGATGGCGGAGAATATTGAGCGTACTTTTAAAACAGATGATGCTTGGTTTACAGATTTTACCAATCAATTTAATGCTAATACAAAAGCTGGAATGAGTGTCACAGATGCTTTACAATCTGCAAGAAATCTGGCTGATAAAGGCAGACCACAACCGCACACGGCTGAATTTGATGCTTTAATTAAAAAATTAGGCGACATTAATAATTGGGATGTTGGAGCGGCTTTGAGAGTACAATCTTGGTTGTATCATGTGGAAGCCCAAGTAGATTTGACACAACAGTTGTTTAGTACTTTACGTCAAAAATACGGATTGAGTATTTTGACTGGTTTTGATTATAGAATGTTTGAAGTACTGCCCGATGGAAATTATTTTATCAATCCAGTAGAAGCAGGCAAAAATTTGACTTACAACAAAGTAGGCGGTTTTGTACAATTGACGAAATTGTTGTTGAATGATAAACTAAAACTCAACGCTTCGATGCGTGCCGATAAAAATCAGTACTTTGATTTAAGTTGGAATCCAAGATTGGCGATTGTTTATTCTCCAACCGATGACCAAAACATTAGAATTTCTTACCAAAATGCCTATCGTTTCCCAAGTCTTTTTGAGGCTTTTTCTAACGTAAACAGCGGAGGCGTAAAAAGAGTAGGCGGTTTGCCGATAATGTCGCAAGGAATTTTTGAAAATTCATACTTCAAAACTTCCATTGATGCTTTTCAAGCTGCCATTACCAACGATGTAAACAAAAATGGTTTAACAACGGCACAAGCGGTTGTTAAAAATAAAAGCTTGTTGAAAAAGAACGATTATGGTTACATTCAGCCAGAATCGGTAAATAGTTTTGAAATCGGTTATAAAGGACTTTGGTTTGATAAACGCTTGTATGTGGATGTTGATTTTTATTACAATCAATACCAAAATTTCATGGCACAAGTAGAAACAAATTTGCCTTTAACCCAAAGTACCAATGCCGATTCTATCGCTTTTGCGTTAAATGACCGCACAAAAAATCAGCGTTATCGTTTGTGGACAAATTCAAAAACTACGGTTTTTAATTATGGCGGAAGTATTGGTTTGCGATACAGAATTTACAAAGATTTTATGCTTTCAACCAATGCTTCTTATGCACAATTAGACCGCAAAACCACAGACGACGGTTTGGAAGAAGCCTTCAATACGCCTCGTTGGATTTTGAATTTTTCACTCAGTAATCGGAAAATTACAGAACGTTTGGGCTTTAATGTAAATTGGAAATGGCAAGAAGATTTTCTGTGGCAATCGTCATTGGCAACGGGAAATGTACCTGCATATTCTACAATTGACGGACAAATTAGCTACACTTTACCAGCACAAAATTTGACTCTGAAGTTAGGTGGAACAAATCTGCTGAATAAGTATTACTACAACTTTTTGGCTGGACCAAGCGTGGGCGGTTTTTATTATTTGAGTGCTACTTTGAATCTGTAAATAGCATTTGGTTTTGTGATTGTAATAATCACAAAACCAAATTTTCAATTCTGCCAAAGTAAAACTATAAAGTACTCTTAAATCCTCTAAAACTCTTTTTCTCCGAACTCACTCGTAGGAAGTTTCGTCTTTTTGTCTGTCTTATTAAAACTATAAGTAAGATTCAATAAAATAATGTTCGTTTCTTGAATATAATTAGTGGTAGTATAAAAATCCTTTCCAAAAGTCGTAATACGCTGCTCGTTGACTTTCATCTGCCCCAAAGCCATATTTTGCCACTGTAGTCCAATCGCAAGTTTATTATTCATCAATGATTTTTTGAGTGAAAGATTGGGCTGGAAAAATCTTGAATCTACTCCTTGTGCTGTATTTTTTGCAGATAAGTATGATAAATTAAATTGGGTGCTTAAACTTGAACTAATTTGATAACTAATATTCGAATTGATGGAATATACCCAAGCATTGTTATTAACAGCAACAGTGTTATTAAATAATGAACCATTCATCTGAAGATTGTAAGTATTTGCTCCAAAGAATATTTTTACTTGTTTGATGGGCAAATATGTAATCCCTATTTCAGAACCAAGTAATCGAGCTTTGCCTGCATTGGTATAAATACGATTCAGAATGGTATCATTATAGACGCTGTTTACTCGGTTCACAATATCATTGATAAATTGCCCATATACATTCCAATAAATAGAAGCCTTTTTTAAATCTTTGGTTAGTCCAACTTCTAAGATGTCTATAAATTCTGGGCGAATATTAGGGTCACCTTGTTCTAAAGTTTCACTGTGTTCTCGTTCTGGATATGGATTTAGCTCATTGTTGGTCGAACGTTGTACACGTTTACTATAGCCCAATTTAAGCTTGAACGAATTGTCGATACTGTATAATAAATTAGCAGAAGGGAATAAATTAGAAAGTTGTAAAATCGTTGGAGCGTTTCCTTTATTGTCTTTGAATTCTCTAAAAGCATTTTCGTAACGTAAGCCTGTCGAGAATTCTATATTTTTGAAGCTACCAGCGTATTGCATATACATGCCATGAATACGGTTTAAAACCTTGATTTTTGCTGTAAATGCAGGGTTTTGCATAAAAGGACTATTACTGCCTTCTTTTTCAAGATAGACAAAATCGCCATCTTGCTGTTGATGCCTAAATTGATAGCCAATCGACAGTTTACCGATGCCTATCGTTTTTTCATAATCAGCCTTCAAACGCAATGCTTTCAAAGGATTATAAGTCGTATTGAGCGTATATTGTAGTGTATCTTTATAATCCTTAATATTTAGATTACGGTTTTGAGTGTATCCGTCGATTAAGGCATTTTCGTACAAGGTAGATAAAGTAAGTGCTGAAGCATCTTTGAATTTATGAGTATAATCGAAATTATAGACTTTGAATGAGCCAGATTTTAGTACCAAATTGGTATTATAATAATTAGAACGACCAATGATTTGATTGGTATTCAAATCTGTTTTGGTATTATTATAAAAAATATCTGCCCTACGATATTGGTTACGTTCACCCCAATAAACCCCAGCTGAAAGTTCATCTTGTTTCGTTAAACTATAAATTAACGATGCTCGAAGTCCATAATTTTGTCTTTGAAGACTGCGTTCACCTTCACTTGGAAATTGTGTGAAAACCTGATTAATCGTCGTATTTACATCTCCTTCTCTTCTGCCAGCAATATCGTTTTGAAGATAATTTCCTGATAATGTTGCCTCTAATTTTCCTTTTCTGTAATTGAGAGTGGCATCTGAACCATAACGCTTTGGTTCTGCTTGATTATAATACGTTTTTATTCGAGGGAATCCATATTGTACATTTGTAGTGAGCGATAGCCCATCGTTCGTGCCAGACTTTGTAACAATATTGATAATGCCTGCTTTTCCATCAGCATCGTATTTTGCCGATGGAGAAGTAATCATTTCGATTTTATCAATGGTATTCGCTGGAATTTGTGCTAAAATTGTGGCTACATCAACCTGAGTAGGTTTACCATTTATTAAAACCAAAAATCCTTTAGAACCACGAACAGAAATTTCACCTTCTGCATTGACCATCACTGATGGAATATTTTTTAAAACATCTGTGGCTGAACCTCCTTTGGCAACTTCAAATTGGTCAGCTTTAAAAACTTGTTTCTCAAGCGTTGCCACCATATTGGGTTTTACCCCAGTAACAGTAATTGATTCAAGCAATTGGCTTGTTGGGCTTAGGGTAATCAAACCTAAATCGGTTGTTGGTTTTAATGAATTAATTTCAATCACCTTTGTTTTATAACCCATGTAATCTACTTTGATTTGATATTTCGTTGCATTGAAATTTACAAATCGAAATACTCCTTTATCATCAGCAAGCTCTACCAAAGGCTTTGTATTAGTCCCTAAATCCAAGCGAACTGTTGCAAATGGAAGAGGCTCATGCGTGAGCGAATCTACAAGTATGCCTTGGAGAATAGTATTTGGTTTTTGTGCATACGAATAATTGAAATAAAACAAAAACGATAGGAATGCTAGAGTAATTTTTTTCATAAGTATCAAGGAAATATTTTTGTGTTCTAATTGGTTAAAGTAAGGACTTTTTCGAACTACAAAATTCTAATACTCTTGCTTGATACTATGGTACATTTGAAAATATCATGGTAGTAAAAACTTATTGCATCCTAAAAACTTGTGGAGTTACGCCCGTATGGCGTTTGAAGTATTTTACAAAATGGGAAGCGTCTGAAAAATCTAATTTATATGCAATTTCTGCAATGCGATTATCTGTATATATTAATTGTCGTTTGGCTTCATTGATGATATGTCCTGAAAGTATTTGTGTGGCAGTAAGATTTACCGTTTTTCGGCATACAGCATTGAGGTTTTGCGGAGTTGTATTTAATATTTCGGCATAGTAAGCTACTTGGTTTTTAATAATCTGCGATTGACTTAGTAACTCGTTAAAACGTTGATAAATAGTAGTATTGGCAATGTCCGGCTCTTGCTCAATTTTAGCAATCATTCCCAATAATTTAGCTAATAATGCTTTTAGCAAGCCTTCAATCAGCGTAAAATTATCTTCCTCTTCATTAGCACATTCCAATACAAGTAATTGAAATAATAATTCGATTGTCTCGGTGTTTTGTACATACAGACTGGTATAATTACTCAATTTTGAAAAAAGCTTTTTCAACTCACCGTCTAAACTTTTTTCAATAAATCCATTTTTTAAAATTACAACATATCCCTCTGGTTCACTTGTAAGTTCCCAATGATGTACTTGTTCTTTTCGCATAAAAAAAAGCGTTGAAGGCTTTATTTCATACCGATTATAATCAATTGTGTGGCTTCCGCTACCGTCTGATAAGTAAATAATTTCGAAGTAATTATTATGTTTATGCGGTACTGTAGTACGAATATTCTTTTTGAATCTGGCGGCTTTAATAAATTTCTGAGATTCTATTTTATCTTTAACAGTTAGTGTTGCATTCATATTAGGAATTGACAAACTTATTATAAATAACTCTTACATTTTAATATGATGAGGGCATTATTCTATCAATTCTGCCAAAGTAAAAACAAAAATAATATTACCCAAAGCAAATCTACAAAGTGCCAGTAAAATACTATTAAATTGATTTTTAATTGATTGGGCGGATTTACTGAATAAACGAATGATTCAATATATGAGGCTCTTTTGATGGCTTCCAGAAAAATCTTTACTAAAAAAAACAAACCAATTACAATATGTAAAATATGTAAGCCTGAAAGTATATAAATAAAACCTCGTGAAGTACGAATGGAGGCGTCGGCGTTTAATGCGAAAAGTTGTTGCCAGCCCCATAATTGCATTCCTACAAACAAAAAACCGAGCAAAAGCGTAAAGCCCATGTAAATTCTATAACTCAAGAATTTGTCTTCCTTAAAGTTTAAATTTGCTAAATGAAGCGTTAGGCTACTAATCAAAATCAGCAAAGTACTTACCCAAAAAACAACAGGTAATTGTATTTTTCCAAAGCCAGCATCAGGTCTTTGCAAGCCCAAATAGGTTGTTAATAAGCCTAAAAACATCAATCCACTTCCGAAGATTGACATTTGAAGCATAAATTTAAAAGGTTCTCTGCGTTGCATATCTCTTTTTACAAGTTATCGGTTAACCGTTAATTGTTATTAGTTTGTCTAAAAAAGGTTGGAATCAATTTGAGACAGATGGAACTAATCTGATAAAGAGTCCCTACATTTTAACCGATAACCGATAACCGATAACCGATAACCGATAACCGATAACCGATAACCGATTATAGTTTCCCTTGCCAAATACTGTATTTTTCAAAATGGTTTTTTGTATCTATTTCTTCCTCAAAAATCCCAAAAACCGTAGAGCCTGAGCCTGTCATACTTGCGTAAGCTGCCCCGAGTTCATACAATTGATTTTTGATATTTTCGATAGCTGGATATTTGGGCAAAAGATGTTTTTCAAAATCATTTTTCACCAAATCTTTCCACTCGTTTACTGGTTTCTGTAACACTTCTTGCAAATCAATTTCATTTTTCAGCGGTTTCACCCCCGAATAAGCCTCAGCGGTTGAAATATGAATATTCGGATTCACCAATACAATGTACTTTCCTGCTAAATCGACCGAAATGTTCGCAAATTCATCGCCTTTGCCAAAACAATATTGTGGGCGATTTTGAATGAAAAAAGCACAGTCGCTTCCTAATTTACGAGCGTAGTTTTCCATTTGTTCCACTGATAAGTGTAACGCAAAAAGCTCATTCAAAGTTTTGATTGTAAAAGCACAATCTGCTGAACCGCCGCCCATGCCTGCCCCAATTGGCACAACTTTGTGGAGGTGAATACTTACGTGAGGAATGTCAAAATCTTGCTTTAAAAGATGGTAAGCCTTTAGGCATAGATTACTTTCGGGATTTCCTGGAATATCCAAACCCGTACTTTTGAAACTTAATGTTTCGGCTGGTAAAATTTCTAAAATATCGCACCAGCCAACGGGATAAAAACAAGATTCAAGATTATGAAAGCCGTCTGCACGTTTTTCGGTGATGTATAAACCAATATTGATTTTTGCGTTTGGAAAAGTAACCATTGGGTTTGTTTTTAAGACATTAAAAAACAAAAATACTTTACAAAAAAGCTATTTCCATAATTTTAAAGCCCTGTCTGGATAATCAGTGATGAGTCCGTCTGTGCCTAAGGCTTTCATGGCTAACATATCGTCGATTTCGTTGACTGTCCACGGAATTACTTTGATGCCTTTTTGGTGGCACATCGCCAATTTTCTTTTGGTTAATTGCTTGAAGTACGGACTAAAAACGTCTGGTAAAAAGCCTAATTTCTGCAAAGAAGGTTCAACGCCTTCACGTTCGACTAAAGCCGACAAAGTAAATTTTGGATACTTTTTTGTTTGAATTTGCTGATGCCAAAACCGAAGTATATTAAAATCAAAACTTTGGATAATAATTCTCTCGGCAGGAATGAATTGTTTCAAAACCTGATAAACCAAATCAGAAAATACTTCAATACTTTCGGGCTGAGAAAACCCATACTCTTTTTCTTCCGACTTGATTTCTATATTATAATGAACCGCTTTGAGTCCTTTTTGTTGAATATAATTTTCACAGAAAGCCAACATTTCGCTCAACAATGGTTTATGAGTTGCCAATTTTTGTTGTGCTGGAAAAAGTTTATTCCCACGCAAACCCGTATCAAATTGTTGAATTTCTTGATAATTCATTTGATACAAATTCAGTATTTTTTCCTCTTTTTTCAGCACAGGCGAACCGTTTGGATGTGAAGTAAAAAGTGCGTTCATGTAAGGCTCGTGCGATACAACAACTTGGTGGTCTTGACTGATACAAACATCTAATTCTAAAGTATCAACACCCAAATCCAAAGCTTTTTGAAAAGCTGGAATGGTATTTTCGGGCATCAGTCCACGGCAACCTCTGTGACCTTCTATTTCAAATGTATTTTGTTGCATAAGAAGTTATTGAAAACAGCAAAATGCTATAGGCTTTAGGCTGTAAGCAGTAAGCTAAAAGTAAAATGATTTTTATGAAATTGATGGGCAATTTTGCCTAAAGCCTATCGCCTAATAGTATTTTTTCTAAAAGCAGTTGGCGTATTTCCTGTATATTTTTTAAACTGTTTACAAAAATGGCTTTCGTCGGTAAAACCAAATTCGTCTGCAATTTCTGTCAGTGTTAGTTGACTGTACAACAAACGGGCTTCTATCAGCTTGATTTTATGTTTGGTAATGTACTGTTTCAGCGATTCGCCAGTCTGTCTTTTAAAAAAAATACTAATGTAAGCAGGAGCATAGTTGAAAACTTCCGCCAAATGTTCTACACTGAGTTCGGAAGGTTTGTAGATATGTTGCTTGATATACATCAAAATCGCTTCTACAGAATCTTGCAAAATGGGTTTTACGGGCGTTTGTCCAAATAAATTTCGAGCCAAAATCATCATCATACTTCTCATCAAACTATCACGAATGATTTCAAAATATTGAGATTGCTGATTTTCATATTCACTTTCAAGTACTGATAGCAAGCTATGAAGTTTCTGTTTTTCTTGCTTATCCTTCACGATAGAACCACGGCTTTGCGAAGAAGTATATAACAGCGTTCTCATAATTTGCTGCCAAGTACTGTCTTTTTCGCCCATTTGTTGATGAAAGGATTCATTGAAACGAATAAAGCAAAATTCTGTTAATTCTTGGATTTCAAAATCGTGATAATCTTCTGGTCCTAACAAAAAAACGTCTCCTTCGGCATACTGAAAAGCATTGCCGTTGATGTTATGAATGCCGTTTCCTTGCAAGATAAAAATAATCTCGAAGTAAGTATGTTTATGCACCGAGTGCATCCATTTTTTAGCTTCGAAATGATAAATATTAAAAGGAGTATGGAGGATATATCGTTTCATCAGTATTGAATTTAGACTGGTTATAAAAGTACCGATATATATTGGATTTTTACAATTATGACAGATTTGCTTTGATTAGTTTTGCAAAGAATAATCATTGATTTCAATAACCCATACAACTATGAAACGACTGCTATTATTAATTACGCTTTTATCTTCGCTGATTTTACTGCCTTCTCTCAATCAATCAGATGAATGGGAGCTACTTTTAGACAAAAATCTAACAAAATGGGAAAACTATTTAAGTTATCGTCATAAAAGTGATTATAATGGAAAAATACCGAAAGATGCTTCTGGAAACCCTATTCAGCCTATTGGATATAATAAGGATGAAACAAAGGTTTTTTCGGTCTTGAATGAAGCCAATGGTCCAGTGCTAAAAGTAAGTGGCGAAATTTATGGCTGTCTGTTTACGAAGAAGTCTTACGAAAATTATCATTTAAAACTTCAAGTAAAATGGGGTGAAAAAAAGTATGAACCAAGACAAAACAAATTGCGAGATTCGGGTATTCTCTATCATTCCAACGGCGAAGCGGGTGCAGAATATTTTCGCTCTTGGATGCTTTCTCAAGAATTTCAAATTATGGAAGGACATACGGGCGATTTCTGGTGTCAAGCCAATTCTGCCATTGATATTCGTTCTTTTCCTTCAGAAGGAATGATGAATAATATTGCCGACGAAAAGCAACCTTTTGCTACCTTTAAGAAAGGAAGTGATTTTTATTGTATGCGTTCAGGAAATTATGAAAGTCCTAATGGCGAATGGACAACCTTGGAACTAATTTGCTACAAAGGCAAAAGCTTACATATTGTGAATGGAAAAGTGGTAATGATATTAAAAAATTCACGCTTTATCACGCCAGAAGGGAAAGAAGTGCCGATGACCAGTGGAAAAATTCAATTACAAAGCGAAGCCGCTGAAGTATTTTTTCGAGACATTCGCATCAAACCAATTGCTGCGATGCCTAAAGCTTATGAAAAATTATTTTAAGGATTTTACAAACGATAACAAATTGATAAACAAATGAAAAGACGTTCATTTTTGACCAATGCAGCCATTGCTTCTGCCTTGGGAGTAGGAGCTACTTTGCCAACAGAGGCAAAACCAAAGAAAAAAACTTTTATCCACCACGTATATTTTTGGTTGAAAAACCCATCAAGCGAAGCCGATAGAAACAAGTTAATCGAAGGACTAACGGCTTTATCGAAAGTGCCAACCATTCGGTTTCATCATATCGGCTTGCCAGCCAGCACCAATCGTAGTGTGATTGAACGCAGTTATTCAGTATCGTGGATGTTGTTTTTTGATAATTTAGCTGAAGAAGAAGTATATCAAACGCATCCGATTCACTTAAAATTTGTAGCAGATTACTCGTATCTCTGGGAAAAAGTAACCGTTTTTGATTCGGAAGAAGTTTAAAAAATTGAGCTTCGTAATATCGTCGTATTGATTCAGAAAATGATTCATTACGACGATTTTTCATTTTTAAGCCAACAAGTAATCGCCTCAAATATTATTCAAGTTTCAATAAAATTGTTGGTTAATAATTCGCTTTTTTTAACTTCAAATAAATTTAGAAAATCATAGTTAATTCTTTGCCATCTTAGACTCAAATCCATGAACATAATCAAAGTAAGAAAAGCCACATTTGATGATTTAGAAACACTTTTTCGTTTTGAACAAGGTGTTATCGAAGCCGAAAGACCTTTTGATAATACCTTAAAAGACGAGCAAATACACTATTATGATATTGAAGGAATGATAAGGGCTTCGCATATTGAGTTGTTGGTGGCTGAATCTGATGGCGAAGTAATAGGTTCGGGATATGCTCGTATTGAAAGTGCCAAGCCTTATCTCAAACACTTCAATCATGCTTATTTAGGTTTTATGTATGTTGACCCTAAGCATCGTGGCAAAGGAGTAAACAAGAAAATAATGGATGGATTGAAAGATTGGGTTCGTTCTCAAAACATTACTGAATTGCGTTTAGACGTTTATCACGACAATATTTCAGCCATTAAAGCCTACGAAAAAATTGGATTTACAAAACACATGATTGAGATGAGGTTGGGGCTGTGATAAAATGTGCTGTTGTTGGTACTTTGCCAACAACAACACATTGGTTTTATTTCTATTTCCCAACTAATTTAATATGATACTCCTGAATCAAAGCTGGATTCTCAGGCGTCAATGTAAAGCTAATTTCAATATTTGCTTTTTCGCCTTCTAAAGTGAAAGTGCCTCTCAAGTTATTTTCAGGTTTGATTTCTTTTAAACCGATAATCTTTCCTGCATTTTCAAAAATGGGTATTGCTTCTTTTCTTAGACTTTCTTCAAAGTAGTCAAGGAAAAAATTCTCTGCAAAAATGCCTGTACTTTCTGCATTTTTCCAAGTGGGCAATACCGCAATTAACTCTTTTGTTCTTTGTTGCAAAATCGAAGAAACTGGAATAGCTCTTGGTTTTAAATGGGTGAGTGCTACCAAAGTATCCAAAACTTGTACATTAAAATAGCCAGCATTGGCATAAGTAAGATTACTGAATGAAATTACGCCCAAGCCATAATCTTGTAAAATACGCCAGTTACTTCCGAAACCGGGCAAACCTCCGCTATGACCAACCGAGCGTCGTCCTTCTGCATCTGTGGCATGTCCTAAACCATAGCCATAAGCATTTGCCATTGCCACTTTACGACCAGTAGGGTATTTATAATTTTGATTAACCCCAATAAACTGCCAAGGCTGCTGCATTTCACGCACAGAACTTCTTTTCACTGGTTCTTTTTCAGGTGCATCACTTGCTGGCCAAGCCGATTGATGAAAAGCTACGTACTTTGCAAAATCATCAATTGTTGTAATCATTCCGCCCATTGCACCATACGCACCGTCGTGCAATAATGGTTGTTCAACCCAATTTTCATTTAGCCAACGATAGCCGTGTGCTAATTGTTCTGCTGGTACTTGGCTGTATTCCCAATAAGTATGGTTCATGCCCAAAGGCTTCAAAATATTTTCGTTGATATATTGTTGATAAGTTTTTCCAGATACTTTTTTGATGATATAACCCAACATCGCAAAACCCATGTTGCTATATTCATAAGCGGTACTTGGGTTGTTAGAGAATGAAATGCCTTTTCGAAACATCTTCAACATAGCCTCATCACTGATAGCTAATTGTCTATCGCCCCAAGGATTATCTTCTGGAAAACCAGCCGAGTGTGTCAATAAATTACGAGCAGTAATCGCTGGAGCATCTTTGGTGAGTAATTTTTGATTTTTTAATTCAGGAATGTACAAATAAGCAGGATTGTCCAGTTTCAATTTTCCTTCATCTCTTAACTTCAAAATCGCCATTGCAGTAAAACTTTTGGACATACTGGCAATTCTAAAATCTGATTGGTTGGTTGCTAATACTTTTTTCTCCAGATTAGCATAGCCAATATTTCCTGAGTGAATCAGTTTTCCATCCAACACCAAACCATAAACAAAAGCTGGATAATGGTTTTTCTCGGCATAATCTTTAAAAATTTGGTCAATTTTGGGTAACGCTTCTTTGATATTTTTCAGCCGCTCGTCTTGTGCTTTTACTTGGTTAAAGGTAGTAACGATGCTACAACAAAAAAAGAAGAGTAGTTTTTTATAATTCATGATGTTTGTTGGTAAGAATTGAAATGATTAAACAAAATACTTATTTTTCATGGTTAGCTCAAGATAATTAGTAAGAAATAATTCAAATTTTCTCTCGAAATGGCAGTCTTTTTAATTCTGGTTTGTTTTATCAGTTTTTATTGAGAAAAATTGTCAGTAATACTTGTAGTGGCACCCCTTGCGGTTGCCGTTCTTGATAATAACCTTCTGTCAAAACGGCAACCGCAAGGGGTGCCGCTACATGAGTTTAATTATTCACATCATAATTATTTAAAAATCCCATTCTTCAAAATCTTCACCGCATCTTCTGTTTCCTTAAAATTCATGGAAGCGAAGCCTATTCTGCACGCATTTTCGGTTGGATAAGCCGCACCGTCTGAGAGGTACAAACCGTTTTTGGCTAATTTCGGAGCGAGTTCTATCAAAGACATACTTTTATCAAATTTTGCCCAAATCGCCATTCCGCCGTCTGGTACTTTAAAATCAATCACATCTCCTAATTCCTTTTTCAATAAATCACAAGTAAAATCTCTTCGTTCTCGGTAAATCTTCAATACTTTAGCTGCGTGCCGTTTCAGCGTGCCGTTTTCTAACATATCTGCCAAAGATAATTCTAAAATAGTATCACCTTGTCGGTCGATGATGCGTCGTAATTTGGCTAATTCTTCAATAATTTCCTGCTTAGCTACCACATAACCCACTCGAAAAGTTGGGGCAATTTTCTTCGTAAAAGAACCAATATACACCACCAAACCGTGTCGGTCGGCACTCGCCAAAGGTAAAACAGGTCGATTGGCATAATGAAAATCATAGTCGTAATCGTCTTCAAGAATATAAAAACGATACTTTTCTGCCAAAGCCAACAATTTAATTCTTCGTTCAGGCGTAAGCGTTACCGTAGTAGGATGATAATGATGGGAAGTAACATAAATTGCCTTGATGGGCTTTTTCCGACAAATTTCTTCAATAGCATCTACCACAATTCCCTCTTCATCAATCGGAATGGTGTTCAATTTTGCCCCCAAAGTACCGAAAGTCATGTTGGTAGCAGGATAATTCAAATCTCCGACGATTACTTCATCGCCTTTTTCAAAAAGAGCCAAACCCACCAAATAAATCGCCATTTGGCTACCACGAGTGGTAATAATTTGTTCGGACGAAGTATTCATGCCACGGGTTTCGTTCAAGACTTTCGCAAAGGTTTCTCTGAAACGCAAAGCCCCATAAACAGAAGTATAATACAGCACCGAAGGCTCGCCAAATTTAATATACTGCGAATACAAACGAGCCAATTCGTCTCTCGGAGCTAAACGCACATCGGGCAAACCATCGTTAAAAGCCAACCTTTGTGTAATAATTGGAGGAATTTTTACCAAAGTATTTTTGGCAAAATTCATCGAAAAATCATCTTTACTTTTTGCTTCAAAATCTTGTTTTGAAAGCTGAACAGGCTTTACATTCGGAAGATGTTGAGCGATAAAAGTACCTTTTTTTGGAAAAATCTCAATCCAACCTTGTGAATATAATTCATCATAAGCCGCCACAACGGTTTTTCTGTGAAGCGACAAAAGCTCCGCCATTTGCCGAGAACTGAGGAGTTTCGTTCCCGTTTTCAACATTCCAGACTGAATATTTTTAATAATCTCATTGGCAATTTGTACGTAAATCGGCAAAGAAGATTCTTTCTTGAGGTCGATTAAAGTTTTAAAAGGTATTTCCATCTGGACTACTTATAAGTAAAACTGTGGAGCATTAAACTAATCCAGCAAAGTTAGAAATTTGTAGAAAGATTTGAAGATAAACCCTTTAAAATTATGGCAACATTACCAATTACCGAAAGAACAAAAATTAGTCGCTCAGCAAAAAAAGGCGATTATACCGAAGAAACCATTTATAGTATTTTAGATGAAGGACTTTTTTGTCATGTTTCTTACGTAGAAAAAGAAACGCCAATGTGTATTCCTACGGGTTACGGACGCATTGGCAACAAATTATATATTCATGGCTCAGTAGGCAGTCATTTTATGCGAGCCATTGCCGACGGCAGAACGGTTTGTTTGAGTGTTTCTTTGATTGATGGATTGGTATTGGCAAGGTCGGCGTTTAGTCATTCTGTCAATTATCGCTCAGTAGTGATGTTTGCCAAAGGAACGGTTGTGACGGACGAAACAGAGCGTTGGGATTCATTGATTGCTATTACTGAGCAATTTATTCCTGAGCGTTGGGACAATGTACGTTTGCCAACTAAAAGTGAAATGCAGAAAACCATGATTATTTCATTTCCATTAGAAGAAGCTTCTGCCAAAACAAGAAGCGGACATCCAAACGATGAAGAAGAAGATTATGATTTTCCAGTATGGGCAGGCGTTTTACCGTTGAAATTGCAAGCACAAACTCCGATAACCGACCCAAAAATGCAATTTGATTTACCTGTTCCAGAATATGTTAGTAAGTTAATTGTGAATGAGTGATTAATTTTTAGTTTTGTCAAATCTTTAAGATTTGACAAAACTGGCTTAAAAATTCACAATTCACTAAATCATAATTAAAAAACATGCAAATTCAACCTCCATTACCCGAAGAAAATTTTGGACATTTTAGCAATTATATCAATAAAGTAAATACGCTTGAATTGCTAAAAGGCTTAAATAATAACCAAGAAGTATTAACCCAAAAAATACTTGCTTTGGATGAAGCAACATTGAATTTCAAGTATCAACCCGATAAATGGACGATTAAAGAAGTAATCGGTCATGTAATTGATACTGAGCGAATTTTTGCCTATCGTGCCTTACGTTTTGCCCGAAAAGACAAAACACCATTGGCGGGTTATGATGAAGTTTTGTACGGAGATACTTCTAATGCTGGACAAAGAGAAATTCAAGATTTACTAGAAGAATTTACGGCTGTCCGAAAAGCGACCGTTACTTTATTCAAAAGTTTCAATGAAGAAATGCTTAACGAAAAAGGGATTGCAAGCAATTTTACCATTTCTGTAAGAGGCTTGGGCTATGCCATTTTAGGACATTGTACGCATCATTTACAGATAATTGATGAGCGGTATTTGGTGGGCTAAACCTACCAAATACTTTTTCTTTGACCTCTGGAAATATTCTTAAAAATATAAAGTATTGTTATTTTTAGATATTGTTGGTTATTTCGTGTAAATTTTATGTTGAAACATGAACCACAATATTAAAAGCAAACAATTGTCGCAAGAGCAAATACTCTGGAATTTATTCAGAGAAGGCGATGAGGTGGCTTTTACCCAACTGTCGAAACAGTTTTATAAGACGTTGGTGCATTATGGTGGAAAGTTTACTTCAAATAGTCAAATTATTGAAGATGCTATTCAGGATTTACTTATCAAACTTTGGCTTCGCCGAGCTTCGCTAACAGAAGTAGAATCTGTGAAGTTTTATTTATTGAGGGCTTTCAGAAATCAACTTTTCAAAACCTTACAAACTTTCAAAGCTGTGCCTTTGGAAGATGATTTTGATGATATTCATTTTGAAGATTCTTCCGAAACTTCTTTTATCGAAGAAGAATCTTCAAAAACTATGCTTCATAAAGTTTCCTACTCTTTACAACAGTTGCCAGAAAGGCAACGTGAAATCCTCTATTTGCGATTTTACCAAGACCTTCGTGTGGAGGAAATCGCTCAATTACTTCAAATCAAACCGCAATCAGTCAGTAATACCATCCAACGAGCTTTAGCAACGCTTCGTGAAAATTGGGAAATTATTTTGATGTTTTTTTGCTGGTTTGTCTGCTAGCTTTTCTTCTCCAATTTCATTTTAACATTATTTTATCTTCCTAACATGCTGAAAAATAGCATGAAAAAATTTATTGTATAATTTTTTTAAAAAATTGTCTTTTTTGTGAGTATCCGAAACGCACTTTGTGGATGTTAGCAGTAGAATGTCTATTAAATCATTTATATGATAACTAATAAAGAGTTTCAAGAGCTATTAGAAAATACAAGTTTTAGGACTTGGGTATTCGAAAAAAATGCACAAGATGATGCTTATTGGACATCTTGGGTAGCTGAAGATATATCCCGAAAAGAATTAGTTGAAAGAGCGAGTGCTTTTTTGTTTTCTATACAAGGTAAATCTGTTGATTTAGAAGAACAGTATATTGACTTACAAATTCAGAAAGCCATTCAACAAGCTAAAAAAGAAGAGAAAACGATTGTTGAAGAAATAGAAATCAACGAAGTTGTACCGCTTTGGAAACGCTATTGGGCAGTTGCGGCTTCGGTGATTGTATTGCTTGGTGCAGCTTGGTTTGTCCTGAATAAAGATGCCAGTAAACAAGAATTTGCATTATATCAACAACAAGTTTTAGAGGCAAAAGTGAGTAATGAACTCGTAGAAGTTATTAATGAAGGAGAAAAAAGTAAGTTGGTACAATTGCCAGATGGAAGTTCGATTGTTTTGCAAAAAGACAGCCGATTGAGCTATAAAAAAGCTTTTGATGCTGATAAAAGAGAAGTTTACTTGGTTGGAGAAGCCTTTTTTGAAGTAGCCAAGAATCCTGAACGCCCGTTTTTTGTATATGCCAATGAATTAGTAACAAAAGTATTGGGAACAAGTTTTACTATCAAAGCTTTTGGCAAAGACCAAGACATCAGAGTAATTGTAAAAACAGGGAGAGTCTCGGTATTTACCCAAACGGATAATAACGCCATTCAACTTAAAAATAATCGTGAATTAACAGGAATGGTTTTGACCGCCAATCAACAAGCCATTTATCAACGTCAGGAAATTCGACTGGTGAAAGCCATTGTTGATAATCCTGTGATATTAACATTACCTATTGAAAATCAAAAATTTGAATTTGTAGCAACACCCATTTCAGAAGTATTTAGTATTCTCGAAAAATCTTATGGTGTTGATATTGTATATGATGAAGAAGTAATGTCTAAATGTAGCATTACCGCTAAACTTGGCGATGAGCCACTCTTTGAAAAATTAAAATGGATTTGTTCAATCACAGAAGCGAGTTACGAAGTTTCGGATGGACAAATTATTATTACTGGAAAACCATGTAAGTAAATCCCTAAAATCAATTATAAAAAAGGGTGAATGATGTTCCCGCATCATTCACCCGAAAAGTCCCCTTCGCTTTGCTTCGACACAAACATCCAGAAATGGATGAGGGGATTGCTTTGCCAATTCTTTCCAACTAACAAATCAGTCAAAAGTATGAAAAAAAAATTGCCATCGTATCAAATTTTACGAAAAATCATGAAAATCAGTTTACTGCAAATCGCCTTATCAGTTTTGTGCATGAGCTTTTCTTTTGCTCATGACACCAAAGCACAAGATTTGTTAAACAAAAAAGTAACGATTCATTTGAAAAAGAATGAAGTAGAGAATGTTTTACAGAAAATTGAAAAACTAGCAGGTATCAATTTTATGTATAGCCCAGAATTGATTGAATCAAAAAGAAAAGTTTCAATTGATGCTGAAAGCAAACCTTTATCAGAAGTTTTGACGGATTTTTTATCTCCGCTAAGTATTAATTATGAGGTGTCAGGTCAACAAATTCTCTTAAAAAGAAAAAACGAAACCCCAGTAGAAAACAAAACCAACATCATTCAAGAATCCGAAAAAATTGAAGAGGTTATCACAGGGACAGTTACGGATGAAAAGGGAGAAGCACTTGTTGGGGTGAGTATTCAAATTAAAGGGACGACTCGTGGTACGACGACTGACCCAAACGGAAAATACAGAATATCAATTCCTAACGACCAAACTGTGTTGGTTTTTACTTCGGTAGGTTATGTCAAAACAGAAGTAGCAGTTGGCAAGCAAACTTCATTGAATGTTGTTTTGAAAGCAGATATTGGAAACCTTGACGAAGTAATTGTGGTGGGTTATGGTACGCAAAAGAAAAGTGAAATTTCTGGAGCGGTATCTGTCGTTACTCCAAAAGAAATTTCACAGAATCCTTCACCAAACTTGAGTAATTCATTGGTTGGACAAACTGCTGGGCTTATCGCTACGCAACGTTCGGGTGAGCCTGGAAAAGATGCTTCAAATATTTATATCAGAGGGATTGGTACAACGGGAGATGCTTCTCCAATCTTTGTAATTGATGGAATTGTACGTTCATCAAGTGATTTTGCACAATTGAATTCAAGTGAAATCCAGTCTTTTTCTATCTTGAAAGATGCTGCAAGTGCCGCTGTTTTTGGTATTCGTGCGGGAAACGGAGTAATTCTTGTAACGACTAAAAGAGGAGCGGAAGGAAAAATGCAAATCAATTTTTCTTCTAATATCGGCGTACAAGAAAGAACTAGAAACCCTCAGTTTTTAAATTCTTATGAATTTGCATCACTTTACAATGAAGCTTTAGCGAATGAAGGGAAATCGCCACTTTATTCAGCAGACGATTTAGAGAAGTATCGTACACATTCAAGCCCAGATACTCATCCTGATTCAGATTGGTTTTCTGTATTAAAGAAAAGTGCTTTAATGCGTAGTTATAATCTTTCGGCTACTGGAGGTACTGATAAAATACGCTACGCAACCTCTTTTGGGTATTTAAAACAAGACGGGATTGTTCCTTCAAACGTATTTGATAGATATAATTTTAGAACCAACATAGATGCCAATGTAACAAACACTACTAAATTATCTTTCGATATTTCTGGTCGAGATGAAAAAACCAACAACGTAGCATCAACAGAAGTATTTCGCTGGATGTCGGGAACACCACCCAATAGAGCGCCAATACAATGGTCGAACGGACAGTATTCTAATGGTCCTTCATATTTAACGCTTCCTGATAATGGCTACAGAAAAACTGGAATTCAATCGTTTAGAGGTAGAATTGAATTAGAACAACAGTTACCTTTTATTCCTGGTTTATCAATAAAGGGTATTGCTGCTTATGATAAAACTTTTACAAGTGATAAAAATTGGGCTTTCACTAAAGTTCCTTTTTATACCAGAAACCCAGATGGCACTTTTGTTGAAGGAGCAAAAGGAGCAAGCATATTAGAGCAAAGAAATTACGATGACCAAGCGATAACACTTGAAACTCACTTGAACTATAAAAAAACCATTGGATTAAGTTCATTATCTGGTTTGTTACTATATACTCAAACAACGCAAACATGGAATTCTTTATGGGCTTTTAGAGATGGTTATAATCTAGGAATTGATGAGATAAATTTTGGTGCGGCAGCTAATCGTAACAATAGTGGTTATTCAGGAAGTAGTGGTCGTCAAGGTATTGTTGGTAGATTTAATTGGTCTTATGACGATAAATATACACTTGAAGGTAGTTTTAGAGCCGATGGTTCAGAGCAATTTGCCAAAGGACAACGTTGGGGCTTTTTCCCATCAGTTTCTTTGGGTTATGTGATTTCTCAAGAATCGTTCTTGAAACAATCATCAACGATTGATTACTTAAAGCTTCGTGGTTCTTACGGTATTTTAGGAAATGACCGTTTAGGAAATCAAAGATTCCTTTACTTACAATCTTACTATGTAAATAGTTCGGCTGTTTTTGGTAATGGAAGTGTTCAGCCTGGTATTGACGAAGGGCGTTTGTCAAATCCAAACGTAACTTGGGAAACGGTTAAAAAACTTAACATCGGAGTTGACGCAACACTTTGGAAAGGAAAATTAACGGCAAGTGTTGATTATTTCTTCGATAAAAGAAGTGATATTTTGGCGGATAGAAACCTTTCTGTTCCTAGTCTTCTTGGTATTGGTTTACCTATTGAAAACTTAGCAAAAGTTAATAACGGCGGGGTAGAATTTACTTTAGGACATAGAAATAAAGTAAACAAAGATTTGCGTTATTCGATGAGTGGAAACTTCACTTTTGTGAAAAACAAAATTGTATTTATTGATGAAGCCAATTCTGAAAACCCAAATATTAGAAGAACTGGTCAGCCTCTTTATACACAATTTGGTTTAAGAGCAATCGGATTGTTCCAAACACAAGAAGAAGTAAACAATGCACCAACTCAAATTGGTAAAACAGGCCCTGGAGACATTCGTTTTGAAGATATTAACAAAGACGGAAAAATCAATGACCTTGACAGAGTAGCCATCGGAAAGTCTAATACCCCTGAAATCATCTTGGGTTATAGTGGAAATGTACAATACAAAAACTTTGAGTTTTCATTCTTATTCCAAGGAGCGACCAATGTAGATCAATATTATGCTGGAGAAGGAGCATGGCCATTTTTTGTGGGTGCAGGTGCTTTGAAAGCTAATTTAGACCGTTGGACACCATCAAATCCAAATGCTAGTGAACCTCGTGTATTAATTGATGTAAGTAATCTTAACCACAGTGAGTCTTCATTTTGGATGAAAGATGCTTCTTATGTACGTCTTAAAAATATAGAATTAGCTTATAATCTTCCAGTAGAGAAATTAAAACAAAATTTTATCAAAGGTTTGCGTATTTATATCAATGCAAATAACATCGTTACGTGGTCGAAAATTAAAAATTATGACCCAGAAAATGCAAGTGGTAGAGGCTGGGATTACCCACAATTTAGAATTTGGAATGCAGGTGTAAACTTTAAATTTTAGAAGACATTAAAATGAACAGAATCATAAAAAATACATTACTATTCAAATGTACACTTTTGTGTATATCAATACTTTTGGGTTGTGACAGTGCCATTCTTGATAAAGTACCCAAAGATTCTTTAACAGAAGAAACCGTTTGGACTGACCCACAAGGAGCAACGCAATTCGTTAATGCAATTTACGGTAGAATGCCTTCGGGTTTTGACCGTAACTACCAAGGATGGGCGAAAGGACTCTATTTATTAGATGGCGTTTCTGATGATGGAGAGGTTTGTATGCCTTGGACGCACTCTAACGAACTACAATCGGGTAACTTTTTGCCTTCTGGAACTCCTTGGGGTGAAACTTGGGGTGATTATTATGCTTTAGTTAGAAAAACGAATGTTGCCCTAGAGAATCTTTCAAGACTTGGTGATGAAAAACTCCGAAATCGCCTAATGGGTGAAACTTACTTTTTGAGAGGATTTATTTATCATGAACTTTTGAGACTGTACGGTATGAAATCTACAGGAGCTGAGGCAACGGGCGTACCGCTAATTAGCAAAAGTTTGACACTGAATGATAACTTTCAATTACCTCGTTCAACGTATGATGAAGTAGTTGATTTTATTGTTGCTGACATGGATAAAGCCGCATCTCTACTTCCTAAAAGAGGAGCAATCGAAGCGGGTAGAGCAACTTCTGGTGCGGCAAACGCTTTGAAAAGTCGTGTGTTATTGTATGCAGAACGTTGGCAAGCAGCGGCTGATGCAGCAAATAAAGTAATTAATACAGACTATACTTTATTCAACGATTACAGAACGCTGTTTCTGACAAAAAATAATAATGAGATTATTTTTGCCAAGAAATTTCAAGCACCTGATAAAGTTCATTATGGTTTGAACAACGGATTTGATGTTGTTAATTCACCCCCTTCGTTTAAAGGAGGTAGTGATGCTGGTTGGGGAGGTAATGTGCCAACACAGAATTTTGTGGATTCTTATGAAATGATTGACGGAAAGTCTCAAACTACTTCACCTTTATATAAAGCCAACGAGCCTTATACAAATCTTGACCCTCGTTTTGAAGCAACTGTTGTACATAATGGTTCTACTTTCCGTGGAAGAGTAATAGAATTATTTCCGGGTGGTGCAGACGTAACAGGTAAGCCAGAAGATACCAAAACGGGTTATATGCTTCGTAAATTTCATGAAGAGCAATACGTTATTTATACAAAAAGTAGTGACCAAGATTGGATTTTTATCAGATATGCAGAAGTATTGTTGAACTATGCTGAAGCAAAAAATGAAGCGACTGGTTCAGATGCGTCGGTATATAATGCCATCAACGCTATCAGAAAAAGAGCAGGAATGCCAGATTTAGAAACTGGACTTTCGAAAGAACAAATGCGTGCTAAAATCAGAAATGAACGTAGAGTAGAATTAGCTTTTGAAGAACATCGTTTCTTTGATATTCGTAGATGGAAAATTGCAGAAAGTTTATTGAATGGCCCATTATATGGTGTTAGAGTAAATAAAACAGGAAATACGCTTTCTTATACACGTTATGCTTTTGAAACTAGAACTTTTCCTTCTAAATTATACGTGTTACCGATTCCACAAGGAGAAGTTGATAAAAACCCTGCTGCCAAGCAAATTGCTGGTTGGTAGATTTTTGAGATTTAACTAACAAAAAGAGGTTATCAAGAATTTTTCTCGATAACCTCTTTTACTATTATTAATATTTTTCTAATGAAACCAAAATTCATCCTTTTACTGCTTTTTCCAATTATTTATGCCTGCAATACGGCTTCTTCTGAAGAAACCCTTTTTCAGCTTGTTAAGCCCGAAAATTCGGGAATTAACTTTGTGAATAATATTCAAGAAGACGAAAAGCTTAACCTATTAGAGTATCAATATTTGTACAACGGCGGTGGTGTAGCCATCGGCGATGTGAATAATGATGGTTTAGCAGACATCTATTTCTCTGGAAATATGGTGCCTAATAAATTATATCTCAATAAAGGAAAATCAGGAGATGCTTCTTTTCATTTTGATGACATCACAGAAATCGCTGGTGTGGCAGGAAGAGAAAGATGGAAAACAGGAGTAAGCATGGCGGATGTGAATGGCGATGGTAAATTAGATATTTATGTTTGTTACTCTGGCTCAGGGACGGATTTTGAACGTAAAAATGAATTGTACATTAACACGGGTACTAAAAATGGTATCCCTACTTTTGTGGAAAGTGCGGCAAAATATGGCTTGGATGCTGTTGGAACTTACACAACACAAGTAGCTTTTTTTGATATGGACAAAGATGGCGACCTCGATATGTTTATGGTAAACCATGCTGAAATGTTCTACAATGCCTTTTTTAATACACAAAGACTTCGTAAAACAAGACATCCTCAATATGGAAATAGACTTTACAGAAATGATAATGGTTTCTTTAATGATATAAGTGACGAAGCGGGAATACACGGAAGTGGTTTGAATTTTGGTTTAAATGTTGCTGTTGGCGATGTCAATAACGATACTTGGCCTGACCTTTACGTAACAAATGATTATAACGAACAAGATTTTTTATACCTCAATCAGAAAAATGGACATTTCTCTGAAACGCTCAAAGAAAGTATCGGACATATTTCTAAGTTTTCGATGGGGTCTGAGATTGTTGATTTTAATAATGACAATAAAGCTGATATTATCACAGTGGATATGCTGCCAGAAGATAATCGTCGTCAAAAATTATTGAAAGGTCCAGACGAATATGATACTTATCAACTATTGGTTGATAGCGGTTTTCATCATCAAAACATGCGAAATATGCTTCAAGTAAATGTTGGAAACAACAGTGAAGGTATTCCACAATTCAGTGAAATCGGACAATTAGCAGGTATGTCGAATACAGATTGGAGTTGGAGTCCATTAGTTTGTGATTTGGATAATGATGGTAAAAAAGATTTGTACATCACAAATGGTTACTTGCGAGATTACACCAACATGGATTTCTTGAAATATACTTATCAAGAAGAGGTGGATAAAGCGAAAGCACAAGGGCTGAAAGTCAATACTTGGGAATTAATCAAAAAGATGTCTAGCACCAAAGTTAGTAATTATTGCTTCATGAATAAAAATACAGATGAAGGATTAATCTTTGAAAATGCTACAGCAAAATGGGGTTTGGCAGAACCTTCTATTAGTACTGGTGTAGCTTATGCAGATTTAGATAATGATGGTGACCTTGATTTGGTCGTAAATAACAGTAATTCACCCGCTATGGTTTTTGAAAACCGTAGTCGTCAGCTTTCTAAAAATCATTATATCGACCTAAAATTAAAAGAAAGTACTGCAAATCGTTTTGCTATTGGAGCAAAAGTATTTGTACAAACTGCTAATACTTCCCAAATGCAAGAGTTGTACTCTGCACATGGTTTTCAGAGTAGTGTTGAGCCTTCTTTACACTTTGGTTTAGGAAAAGACGAACAAGTTAAAACCTTAAAAATTTACTGGACGAATGGAAAAGTAACAACCTTGAATAACGTTAAAGCTGATACTACACTTACGATTCAAAGTAATACTGGTATTGTTCCAACTATTCAACCTGAATCTAAGTCATCACCACTTTTTTCTGATTTTACAGCAAATACAAATATTACTTATCAACATCAAGAAACCCCTTTTGTCGATTTCAAACATCAATCTCTTTTACCTTATCAGCTTTCAAAACAAGGTCCATTTATTGCTAAAGGAGATGTAAATGGAGATGGATTGGAAGATATTTTTATCAGTGGAAACCAACAACATGCTGGCGAATTATTCTTGCAAAAAAGCAATGGGACTTTTCAAAAATCCCCTTCTCAGCCTTGGGCAAAAGAAAGCCTTGCAAAAGATGCTGGAGTAACGTTTTTTGATGCCGATAATGACAAAGATTTAGATTTATTCATCGTCAGAGGTGGTACTGAATTAGAAGCCCATGCACCGCTGTATCAAGACCAACTTTATCTAAACAACGGGAAAGGCATTTTTACTAATACTTCTGGTGTTTTGCCCGATTTAACCAGTAATGGAAGTTGCGTTGCCGCTGCTGATTATGACAAAGATGGAGATTTGGATGTTTTTGTTGGTGGTCGTTCAATGCCAAGTAGCTTTCCTGAACCTGATTATTGTTATTTATTAAGAAATGAAAGTAAAGGAGGAAAACCTCTTTTTAAATATGCGACTGAGCAAAAAGAACCTTCTCTTCGTCGTCCGGGCATTGTTACTTCAGCTTCATGGACAGACATTAACAAAGACGGTTGGATAGATTTAATCATTGCAGGAGAATTTATGCCAATTACAATTTATGAAAATCAGCGTGGACAATTGGTTAATCAAACGCAAAAATATGGCTTAGAAAACACCAATGGATTTTGGGCAAAAGTCGTGGTTGAAGACATGGATAATGATGGAGATTTGGACATCATTGCTGGAAACTTGGGACAAAATACTCAATTCAAAGCTTCAGAAAAAGAACCTGTTACGCTTTGTTATGCAGATTTTGACCAAAATGGAACAATCGACCCATTGATTTGCTATTACGTTCAAGGTAAAAGCTATCCACTAGCTTCATTGGACGAATTAGCGAATCAGTTGCCAGTTGTTCGAAAGAATTTTTTAAAATATAAAGATTATGCAGAGGCTAGTTTAGAAGATTTACTTTCATCAGAACAGCTAAAAGGAGCAAATACTTTAAAAATTAATACATTAAGTACTACCTATTTTGAAAATGCAGGCAATGGTAAATTTTCCGCCAAAGTTTTGCCTTTGTCTGCTCAAGTTTCGTTAGCTTCCTGTATTACGGTAGAGGATTTTAATCAAGATGGTAAAAAAGACATAATGATAGCAGGAAATTTCTATCCGTGGCGTGTACAATTGGGTAAAAATGATGCTTCGATGGGTTCGCTTTTGTTAGGAAATGGAAAGGGTAAATTTACTCCAATTTCTAATCAACAAGCTGGTTTAATGTTAAATGGTGATGTCAGAGATATGAGTACAATTCAACTGGCCAATCAAAATAAAGCCATGATTTATACTCGAAATTCGGATAAAGTGGGCGTTTTGAGACAATTGGTGAAGTAAACTACTTCACCAAAACCCAACGATTCACCGTATTATTTCGTCCTTCTATCAAGATTTTATAGAAGGACGATTTTTTTTGACTGACATCTACCGAAATACTTTCTTGGGCATTCGGCACGGTGTCGATTAATTCATAGAGGTCTTTGCCTCCTTCTTCAAAATGGTTGGTTGTACTCAGCCAAATTTTTACTTTACCTTTTTTCTCTAAAGCTTTCCACGAAATTTGTAAACTATCTTTTACTAAAACGGCATTCGGATTGGCTACTGAAATAGGATTGATTAATGCTACGCCATCCATTTCAACAAGATTTTCTGCTGGAATTTCCAATCCCATAAAACGAGCCATCGTTGGCATAATATCTACAATAGCAGGCTGGTTTTCCTGAAAATAATTATTCAAAGGTTTGGCATTAGTCACTATCCAAGTAGTACGTTCTCTGTCCGACTGTCCACCGTGATTTTTGCCTGTTTTAGCATCTCTTCCATGGTCGGTCGTAATTACGATTAGCCAATCTTCTTTAAAGTTTTTCTTTCTGTACGCTATCGCTTCCCACACTTTGCCGATTTGATTGTCCACATAACCCAAGGCTTTCGTGAATTGTTCGCTATCACCATACTTATGTCCCATATCGTCAGAATATTCTAAATATACCCATGACAAATCTGGAGCATTTTCTTTAATACTTTTAGCCGCTTCATCGCTTACTTTTTCGTCAATTTTATGAATGTATTCGCTTTGTTTATCGTGCGGATAAGTAGCTGTGTCCAATTCATAGCCATCGGCTACAAAATCCATTTTAATACTGCCAGCACTGGTCAGAGACTCGCCAATCAATTTGGTTCTATTATCTAACCATGTAGAGTAAACGCCTATTTTCTTTTCGGGATATTGGCTTTTCAATAACCTAAAAATATTCCAATAATGATAATTCGGCTTACGAATATCATTGCCCCAAACGTTATGTTTATTTACCCAAGTACCCGTCAGCAAACTGTTGTAGCCCACAGCAGAAATCGTCGGCGTTTGTGAGTATTGTCCTTTTTCACCGCCAACAAATGCTCTTTTATACGCTCCGATGGCACTAATTTTCTTCAAATTAGGCATTTCAGCTTTTTCGATGGCATCAGCAGGAATGCCGTCAACTATCATAAAAACTACTTTTTTAGTCCCTTTTTGAGCAGAAATGGTTGAAGAAAAAATAAGGAAAGTAAAAAGAATTTTAAGCGTTTTCATATTTTAATATCTCTTTGTTAATGAAAGTTTACAAAATTGCTTTTTCTTCTTCATAACTCTATCATTCTTTATTTTAATTAATTGTTAATAAGCGGAAAGATTTGGATTTGGGATGTTGGGTTTTGGATGTCGGCAATCAGATTTCAGGTGTCGGATTTCTGAATAGATTTCTTTATTCAATTTAAAATCACTCAATCATTCACTAAATAAAAGAGCTGTCTTGTCCTAATATTTTCCTTCTAAGATTGCAAGTAAGCGTTGATTGACATACAATTTTTCTTTTCCAACTTTCACAGATTTTAAAAAGCCATTTTCTTCTAATGCTATCAGATAGTTTCCTACTGTCTTTGAGTTTCCTAAATTCTCATTTATTAAATGTTGCTTTTTGGTATATGGCAAGCGAAACAAAATTTCTACCAAATCTTTAGAATAGATTTTGGGTAGTTTCATTTTGATTTCTGTTGAAGTTGTTTCTATTTCTTTTGTAATACGATTCAGTCTTTTCAATCCATTCATCGAAGTTTCCTCTATCATATCTAACATGTACAGAATATAGTTCTCCCAATCATTATGTTCAGTTACATTTCTCAGATTGCAGTAGTACTCCACCTTGTTTTTGATAATGTACTCACTTAGGTAAATGGCTGGTGTGTCAAGCAAACCTGATAGTTTGAGGTATAGTAATAGTAAAATTCTACCTGTTCTTCCATTACCATCTGCAAAAGGGTGAATCGCTTCAAACTGATAGTGTAATAATGCCATTTTTATTAGCGGGTCAATTCCATTGTCTTCATTGATAAAGGTTTCTAAATTAGCCAACTTGTCTCGGATAATACTTTCGCCACTTGGTGGTGTGTATATCACTTCGCCTTGGCTGTTAGCTAATGTTGTGCCGGGTGTAACTCTAATAGAAGCATTATTTTGCTTTATGCACTGAACAATTTTAATACACAGATTTGTGGTAATGAACGGCTTGGTTTTAAGCTGTTCCAAGCCCAACCAAAGGGCTTCTTTATAGCTTAAAACTTCTTTTGTCGCAGTGTTTTCTATCTTCTTTTCTGCTATTAGCGATTGATATAGTTCATCGTTAGTAGTAATGATATTTTCTACCTCAGAACTGGCTTTTGCTTCCTGCAAATAAATGGTATCTAAAAATAAAGTTGGATTGGGCAAATTAAGTAAAGTCCCATTCAGTTGAGCTAAGGCTCTACCTGCCGAAATTGCTTTGCGGAGTATGTTTTTCGTTTCAATGTCTATCTGAGGAGGTAAAGGAGGCAAGGCATTGTACGGCTTTGTACGGTCAAAATTAATCATATTTTCAAAGGTAAAGGTTACACTCATTTTTAATTCAAGAGTAAAAATATGATTTTTTTACTCTTGTTTGTACCACGATGGTAAAATTTACACTTATTACGAACATAAATTCATTAAGAGATATTTTTTGAGACTCAATGATGAGGATTTTGGATTTGGGAATATCGGATTTCGGGGAAATAATACTTAGGTCATTTAAAATCACTCAATAAAACATCTCCCCACAAATCAGCAGAGTATTTATAAATGGTATTTATATTTTCGTTTTTATTGATGAAACTAAAACGGAAAATACTCATGGCATGACTAACCTCAGTCTCTTTTCTCAAAGTAACTTAATAGTCATACCATGAGTAGATAATAACTTATCAAAACAATCCATAAATCACTCATTCACAACTCACTAAATAGCTATGGAATTTTTAGAAACACTTTACAACGAAATCGTCGGCTTTTTTAATTTTGGCGGACTGATTGAAATTATCGAAACCGACAATTACAAAGCCTTATTAACTCAAGATGGTATCGGCAAAGCTTTAGGTCCACTGATTCCCGTTTTGTTGCTTGTCGAAATTATCCGTGCCTTATTTTATCGCCGACTTACTTTTACGCAATACAAAATTTCGTTTTTTACTTATGTTTTCAACCGCTTTATTTCTCGTTTTATTTCTATCGGAATGGTCGGGCTGTGTATTGCTTTCTTTGAACCTTATGCCCTTTTCAAGACTGAATTTAATGGTTATTGGTTTATTTACGGATATATAGCTTGGGAATTTGCCCATTTTATTTACCATTTTTTGGGGCATAAAGTACGCCTTTTTTGGTGTTTGCACTCTACCCACCACGCACCCGAATACATGAATTTATCGGTAACCTACACACACTTTTTTCTGGAAGCTCCTTATGCCGATATTATTCGCACAACAATCTGTATTTTGTTGGGTGTAAATCCTCCATTACTTTTTCTGATTATGTTTATAGATGGTACTTGGGGTGCTTTTATTCATATTGGCGAAAATATTATGGTGGATGCTCGTCTGGGGTTTTTGAATAAAATCATTCTTACGCCTTCGCATCACCGAGTACATCATGCCAAAAATCCTTTGTACATGGATACTAATTTTTGTAATCTACTAAATATTTGGGATAAAGCTTTTGGTACTTTGCAAGACGAAAAACACGAAGAAGTCATTGAGTACGGCATTACAAGACCGATGAAATCAGGAGATTTTTTAGATGCTTATTTTGGTGAAATCACTTTATTGTTGAAAGACGTTTACCAAGCTCCAACACTCAAAGACAAGGTTTTATACATTTTTATGCCACCCGGCTGGCATCATTCTGGCGACCATAAAACCGCTACAATTGTGAAGAAGGAGTATTTTGATGCTATTAAGGGATGAGCTGTGATATATTAGCTTTGAGCTTTTGATTTTAATACTGATGGCATGACTTCAAGTCATGCCATCAGTGATAGAGTTCACTTAGATTGGTCTTATAGAGTACTCCGAGTGCATTAGAGTTCACTTGAAACGGTCTTGTATCGTACTTAGAGTGCATTGCTTGGAGTCTGTTCAACATCTCTGTAATATAATGATAAATAGTAAGCAGTTACAGATTACTTTGTATTAATATCACAAAATATGACTTAGAAAAGCTTTTTTTCTAAGTCATATTTTCTTTAGCCTCTTTAATATCAATTCTTGCTTTATATCCGTGTTTTTCCAGTAAATAAAGCAGGTTTGCCCCGTTCATAATTGTTAAAGGTTTACCTTTAACAAAATCGTATGAATCAGGACCATAATCGGCAGTTGTAACAAGAATTCCTTTTGTTGCACCTTCGCTCATAACTGTTCCGTATAAATCTCTGACAGCTGAAACACTAACTGTATTTGTATATCTTTTTGCTTGAATTACAATTTTGCCTCCTCTTATTGGGTCAGGATCAAAAGCAATAGCATCTACACCGCCATCTCTACTGGCTCGTGTTACTTTTACTTCGCCACCATTTGAACTAAACTCTTTTTCAAAAACTTCTCGGATTAAATGTTCAAAATCTTTCCAGTCCATTGAAGCTAAATTTGTTGAACTATCTATTGAATCCGCAATTGCATAATGATTTGTAAATCGTTTGTCTGCCCTACTAATTTGTAAAATTGGTTGAATTGCAGTTAGTCCATAAAGTTTGCTACTTCCAACTCCTTTTAAATTTTTAAAACAAGCTTTAGGTTCAACCTTACTTAAATTGATTTCAATAAATTCAACTTTTTTTACTTGAATTGATAAAATGCAATTACTTTCATGGTTTCCATTTGCTTCATTTATAGCATTTACCCAGCCATTAAAGGAAATAGCATCAATTGCATTTGCTATATCTGCTTCAAAAAGCTCATGAATTGTTCTCAACGTAATATTATATATTGTATTATCGAACATTTTGGATATTTGAGCATCTGAAATATGATATTCTTTAATTTCTCCCTTTATTACTCTTACTTCGCTTAAAGTAGGTAATTGCTCGATTGAAGGAAGTGAATAGTCAACAATTAATATTTTTGAGTCTGGATAATATTCAATTTCATAATCCTTAGGAAAACTTTCAGGATAAATAGATTTTTTTAAAACCATGTCGCAATATTCAATCACGGAACTTGTGTTTAGGCTCAGATACAATTCTCTAATAGAATCTATTTTTGCATTAGTCTCATCTTGCATCAAAATGAAATCGGCTTTTTGATTTTTCCATTTTTTGATTTTCTCAAGATTCTCTCGCTTTATCTTTTCTATTTGCGTTTCATAAATTAATATTTCTTGTTGAAATTTTTCTTTTAATGTTTGGTTCTTTTCATCCACTTGAGAAGATTTAATTTTCCAATTTTCAAGGGCGTCTTCAAATAGCTTGTATGCTTGCTCAATTTTAACATCTTTTTTTGATTTAATTATACTGTCAAAAAATGAGAGCTTAGGTTGAAAATGTAAAGATTCAGGTTTCTTTGGAAGTTGAATATATTTAGGCTCTTTTGGCTTTTTTATCCCAGAAAGTAGTTTATCTAGCTCTTCTTCAGGGGGGAGAATACCAAATACAGATTTATCTTTAAATTGCTCCCAATTCAAAGTTTTTTCAATTTTCAAAGCGTCTAGCAATATATTATCAATTTCAGAAAGAGATCTTGTTAGCTCTTTATTTAAAATTTCTGAAATATAGGTTTTTACCTTTTTCTTCAAAGTACCATTATCATAACTATCAAAAGAAATTAAGATTACAGAATCATTTAGTCCATGTCTAGTAATTTCTGCTATATATTTTGTATTAAAAAATCTATCTGCAAAAAGTTCTTCTCGATAATTAATTTGGATTAAATTTTTGGTCATTTTGATTAATGTTTACTTTTGTCGCTGTTTCATTAAATAATAATACAAGTTTTTATTTAAACATACTTGATTAAAATAATAAAACGATGTGATGATTTCTATATACTTGTGACAGTTACACAATTCCATAAAAGTCAGCAAAGCAAATTCTCTTTTCCTCAATCCATTCTAAAAACTGTGTAATTTAAAGATAACTCATTACACACAATACCCATTCTATTTTCCACAATTCACTAAAAAAAGTACACAATCCAAAAATAATTTCCCTCAGAATTATTTCAAATTACTTTTCCCTAAAAACAAAACATAGCTCCCCAAAATCAATACGACTATGGAAAGCTATGTTTATAATCGTCAAAAAGCTTACAGCCCATTGCCTACAGCTTAGAGCTTAAAAGCTATTTCCCAAACTTCCCTCCAAAGAAATCGCCTTTGTTCCATGTTGGGGCGGTGTTGTCGTTGGCGGTGAAATAGCCGATTAGGAAATTTACTTTTACGTGTGTTGCCGCTGCTTGGAAATCGAAGGGCTGATTCATGTCGTCTTGTGGCGTGTGATAAATGGTACTTCGCCAAGCTACGTCCGATTTACTTCTATCAACGCTATCTTCTGGCACGGTCATAAAACCACTTTTGATAAACAAAGCTGGAATGCCTTTTTTGATAAAACTAAAATGGTCGCTTCTTACAAAAACTACTTGCTCAGGAAATGGGTCGGGACTAACCTTTAAATTCAGTATTTTCGTAGCCTGTGCTACTTGTTTTGAAAGACTTGAATGCTGTGCTCCGTAAGGCACAATATCTAAAATCGGGTGAAAGAAAAAGGGCATATCAATCGCTAAATTGGCAACCATTTTGGCATCTTTAATAGGAAGATTATTGGCGAAATAATCAGAACCCAATAAGCCGTACTCTTCGCCCGTTACCACCGCAATTATGATAGAACGCTTGGGAGCTTTGGGCAAGGCACGATAAGCATGAGCAATTTCCAAAAGAATAGAAACTCCAGAAGCGTTGTCGTGAGCTCCATTATAAATTGAATCGTTTTTCACGGCTGCACCGATACCGAAGTGGTCGAGATGGGCGGCATACACTACATACTCATCTTTTAGTTTCGGGTCGCTTCCTTCGATTACTCCTACTAAGTTTGAACCTTGCACAAATTGATAAGCCGTTTTTACTTTCAGTTTTGCAGTGATGTTTAGCGGAAAAGATTGAGCTTTATTGGCTTTGGCATTGGCGTAAATTTCCTCCGCTTTTTTGCCTGAATTACTGAATAGTTTTTCAGCATATTCATTGTTTAAAGTAACAATTCCTTTCAATTCTGGGAAACCGTCTTTGGCGATGTTATTTTCGTCCAACCATTTAAAAGAGCCTTGCTTCGAGCGACGGACTGTGGCATCCCAAGTACTTCTTTTGTCGGTTGGTACGCTGAAAGTAATTGCTCCAACAGCTCCACGCTTGATTGCCTCATTGAATTTTACGGTATTGTTGGTAAAGTATGCACGCTCGTTTGAGCCAAAAGATTCGGGTGCGGCATTGAGCATTACTACAATTTTACCTTTTACATCAATGTTTTGATAATCGTCATAATTCAATTCTGGAGCATGAACGCCGAAGCCTACAAAAACCAAAGGAGCTTCGATTTCTGAGTTTTCATTGATAAAATTTGGACTGAAAATAAAGTGTTTGTTGTAATCTAAAACCTCCTCTTTTCCGTTCACGAACAAAGATAAAGTACTTTCTTTTTCTCGGACGATGCCTTTTCTAAGCGGTACTTTTTGCAGATAAGAATTGCCGTTGATGGCGGGCTTCAAACCCAAAGCCATAAATTGTGTTTCGATATACTTTGAAGCCAAAGCAAAACCACGTGTTCCGGGTTGACGACCTTCTAATAAATCATCTGAAAGATAAGTCATCGTAGCTTTAATTGCATCAGGATTGATGGCTTGAAGGGCTTTTTTAGGAACAGATTGTCCGAAAAATAAAGTTTGTGAACATAGAAATAGGAGTGAAATTTCCGTTATTAAGTTTTTTTTCATGTTGATGAATTATTGAGTAAGTAATTGAGTGAATGAGTTGTGATTTAGTGATTGATGAATTAATGTTAGATAAATAAAACGAAATAGCACTTCTGATATAAAGAAATTTATTCGAATTTTTTCTATTAGCTGGTAACTTAAGTCTCCAGCTAATAGAAAGTGATATTAATATTTCAAGATAGCCTGAAGCATACAGCATTTTTACAAAAATACTTAACAAAGCCAGAGTTTGTAATGCTTTATATTTATTCTTTGAAGCGAGTAAATAAAATTGAAAAATTCATAAATTTTCTAGTCTAATCCCTTGATAATCAAATTAAAATCTGTACTTTTGCAAGCTAGTTGAAATTCGACGAAATCTCATTGAGTTTTAATAAAGGTAATTATTTCCGAGACACATCCTTTTTTCGTAGGAAGAATGCAAGGGAAATGATTTACTCACTTCTACGAGGCTCCATTTTCGCTTACGCTAATTTGTTGTAAGTCATTGATTTAAAGATTTTTTAGATATGTTTTTAGTAGGAATTGAAAGGTGTTTCAATGCAAAAATTTCTCTTATGATGTTCGATTCTTGAATGTCAAAGATTTTTTTATTGCCCTTACATTTTACCGATTAAGAAATATCAGATTGTAAACTTCAAAACAGTAACAGCCTTGACACAGATGACAAAAACGGGCAGAATTTCTTTTGCCAAAGTCAAAAACTTACTCGAATACCCAGATTTCTTGGATATTCAGGTTAAGTCGTTTCAGGATTTCTTCCAGTTGGAAACCGCAGCGGAGAATCGTACTGACGAAGGTCTTTTCAAAGTATTTGCTGAGAACTTCCCAATTGCCGATTCTCGTGAAAACTTCGTCCTTCACTTTATTGATTACTCAGTAGATCCACCGAAATATTCAGTTGATGAGTGTATCGACCGTGGTCTTACGTATTCAGTACCTTTGAAAGCAAAGTTACGCCTTATCTGTAATGATACAGACAACGAAGATTTCGAAACTATCGAACAGGAAGTGTTCTTAGGAAATATTCCTTACATGACCGAACGTGGTTCATTCGTAATTAATGGTGCTGAACGTGTAATCGTTTCTCAATTACACCGTTCTCCAGGTGTGTTCTTCTCGCAGAGTCGTCACACAAATGGTACGAAATTATATTCAGCTCGTATTATTCCATTCAAAGGTTCTTGGATTGAATTTGCTACAGACGTTAACAACGTAATGTATGCTTATATCGACCGTAAGAAAAAGTTCCCAGTAACGACTCTTTTACGTGCGATTGGTTATGGTTCGGATAAAGACATTTTAGATTTATTCGGTCTTTCAGAAGAAATAAAAGTTGACCGTGCTAATTTGAATAAAGCTGTTGGTCGCCGTTTGGCTGCAAGGGTTTTAAGAACTTGGCAAGAAGATTTCGTAGATGAAGATACAGGTGAAGTAGTGTCTATCGACCGTAACGAAGTATTATTAGAACGTGATTCTACCATTACTTCTGACGACATCGATACAATTATTGATGCTGATTTAGACACAATCATTCTTCATAAAGAAGATATGAACGTGAATGATTACAACATCATTTATAATACTTTACAGAAAGATTCATCGAACTCAGAAAAAGAAGCGGTTGAGCAAATTTACCGTCAGTTGCGTAATACAGAAGCACCTGATGAGCAAACTGCTCGTGATATTATCCAAAACTTGTTCTTCTCTGACAAACGTTATGATTTAGGTGAAGTAGGTCGTTATAGAATTAACAAGAAATTGGGACATGATATTCCGATGGAAACAAAAGTATTAACGAAAGCAGATATTATCTCTATCGTGAAATACTTAATCGGATTGATTAACTCAAAAGCACTCATTGATGATATTGACCACTTGTCTAACCGTCGTGTTCGTACAGTAGGTGAACAATTATATGCACAATTTGGTGTTGGTTTGGCTCGTATGGCTCGTACAATCAAAGAGCGTATGAACGTTCGTGATAACGAAGACTTCAAACCAGTTGATTTGATTAATGCTCGTACACTTTCGTCGGTAATCAACTCATTCTTCGGTACTAACCAGCTTTCACAATTCATGGATCAGACCAACCCATTGGCTGAGATTACGCACAAGCGTCGTCTTTCAGCACTTGGACCAGGTGGTTTATCTCGTGAACGTGCAGGTTTTGAGGTTCGTGACGTTCACTATACGCACTACGGTCGTTTGTGTACGATTGAAACTCCAGAAGGTCCAAACATCGGTTTGATTTCATCACTTTGTGTGCATGCTAAAATTAACTCGATGGGCTTTATCGAAACTCCTTATCGTACGATTGAAGACGGTAAAGTAAAAGTAGATGAAATTACATTCTTTACTGCTGAAGAAGAAGACGGCAAAAACATTGTACAAGCAAATGCTCGTTACGATGAAGATGGCGTATTTACTTCTGACCGTGTAAAAGCTCGTTTTGAAGGTGACTTCCCATTAGTAGATCCTAAAGAGGCTCAATTGATGGATATTGCACCAAACCAAATTGTATCGGTTGCGGCTTCTTTAATTCCTTTCTTGGAACATGATGATGCTAACCGTGCCTTGATGGGTTCAAACATGCAACGTCAGGCTGTACCATTGTTACGTCCTGAAAATCCAATTGTAGGTACTGGTCTTGAAGCAAGCGTTGCTTTAGATTCACGTACTTTAGTTGTTGCTGAAGCTGACGGTGTAATTGAATATGTTGACAGTATCAAAATCGTAGTTAAATACGATATGTCGCCAGAAGAATATTTAGTAAGTTTTGACGGAGATACGAAGGAATATAAATTAATTAAATTCCGTAGAACCAACCAAGATACTACTATCAACTTAAAGCCAATCGTTCGTAAAGGACAGCGAGTTTCAAAAGGACAAGCACTTTGTGAAGGATACGCTACTCAGCAAGGAGAATTAGCATTAGGTCGTAACATGAAAGTGGCCTTCATGCCATGGCAAGGTTACAACTTTGAGGATGCGATTGTAATTTCTGAGAAAGTTGTTCGTGATGATATTTTTACTTCTATTCACATTGAAGAATTTGAATTAGAAGTACGTGATACAAAACGTGGTGAAGAAGAATTAACAGCGGAAATCCCGAACGTAGCAGAAGAAACTGTGAAAAACTTGGATGAAAGCGGTGTAATTCGTGTAGGTTCTGAAGTAAAAGAAGGAGATATCTTGATTGGTAAGATTACACCAAAAGGAGAATCTGACCCAACTCCAGAAGAAAAATTATTACGTGCTATCTTCGGTGATAAAGCAGGTGATGTGAAAGATGCTTCTAAAAAAGCTCCTCCATCATTGAAAGGTGTTGTAATTGATACAAAACTTTTCAGCCGTCCTAAGAAAGATAAAGACGAACGTGAGAAAGCTAAGAAAGAAATCGCTTCTTTATCAAAACAATTATCTAAAGATTTGACTGCCATCCGTGCAATGATGATTGGTAAGATGATTGAATTGTTAGAAGGTAAAATTTCTGGTGGTATCAAACATAAATTCGGAACGGTAATTATTGAAGCAGGAACGAAATTGACAGGTCGTATGATCGAGGAAGCTTTGTTCCCAGCTAAAAACTTATACCGTGACGATAGTTCATATAGCGTTCCTGAAGAAGCTAACTTATTAGCTGACTTAATTCTTGAAAATGCTACTGAAGAATCTGAAATCAACATCTTATTGTTACAAATGGTGAAAAACTATAACGTTCGTCGTAACGAAGTAGTAGGTCGCTACAAACGTGAGAAGTTTGTTTTAGAAGTTGGAGATGAATTACCAGCAGGTATCGTGAAATTAGCGAAAGTATATATCGCTAAAAAACGTAAGTTGAAAGTAGGTGATAAAATGGCGGGTCGTCACGGTAACAAAGGGGTTGTTGCCCGTATCGTTCGTGATGAAGATATGCCATTCTTGGAAGACGGAACGCCAGTAGAAATCGTGTTGAACCCACTTGGGGTACCTTCACGTATGAACATCGGTCAGATTTATGAAACCGTATTAGCATGGGCAGGTGAAAAACTTGGTCGTAAATACGCTTCACCAATCTTTGATGGTGGTACAGAGGCTGAAGTTGCAAAAGAATTAGCAGAAGCAGGCTTACCAGCATGGGGACGTACTTACTTATACAATGGTTTAACAGGAGAAATGTTTGACCAACCAGTAACAGTAGGTATTATCTATATGTTGAAATTAGGTCACTTAGTTGATGATAAAATGCACGCTCGTTCAATCGGACCATACTCATTAATTACACAACAACCATTGGGTGGTAAAGCTCAGTTTGGTGGTCAGCGTTTTGGTGAAATGGAGGTTTGGGCATTAGAAGCATTTGGTGCAGCCAACATCTTGCAAGAAATCTTGACAGTAAAATCTGATGACGTGATTGGTAGAGCAAAAGCCTACGAAGCTATCGTTAAAGGAGAAAGCATGCCAAAACCAGGTATTCCAGAATCATTCAACGTATTGATTCACGAATTAAGAGGTTTAGCATTAGAGATTACTTTAGAGTAAAAATAGATTGGCACACGAGTAATCGTGTGCCAATTAAACGATAAGAAACGTAAAATGTAAAGGTCAATCAGTAATTTATGCGTCAATATTCAAAAAAAACCTTCGTTTGGATTGCTTGGATGTGGATGATTTTTTTTCTGATGCCAACATTTGAAGGTGTTCACGAATATACTAAAGGACTCGACCCCTCTTGGTGTATTGCATTGAAAGTTGCGATTGAAAATAAATTTCGTTTCGGACAAGATTTCTTGTTTACTTACGGTCCTTTGGGCTTTTTAAATACAGGTTATATTCCAAGTGGTTTTGTTTATCAACTCGTTTCTTTTTTAGTTCATTTATTAATACAAGTCGGTTTTGTTGTATTAATTATTGAAATCGTAAAAAAGTCAGCATCAAAAGTGATTGCTTTATTTTTTGCAGGGCTGTGTTTTTTCCCTTATCGTTTTGTAGGAGATTTATCATTTACCTTATTGATTCTTCAAATAGGATTTTTGTTACTCTTTCTTCAAAATAAGAAAATTTACAGTTTAGGCATTGTTACAATCATTACAATTACTGCCTTTTTTATCAAACTGAATTTAAGCCTAGCGATGCTAGTAATATGGTTCAGTTCGTTATTGTTCTTTGTTTTAAGGCGTTATTTAACAATAAAGTTTGCTACAGTTTTAGCAAGTTCGACAATCGTACTAATGCTAATACTGGCATTTATATTACAAACAGATATTTTGATTTACCTGACATCAGGGGTGAAATTGATAGATGGATATATAGATGCACAGGCTGTGATGAACGATATTAATGGAATTAGGCTTGTTTTAGCTTTATTGGCATTATTGGTGATAATATCTCTGTTTCTAGGAATTTGTTGGGATTATCTACCATTCAAAGTGAACAATAAGGAATTAATTGCAGACCGTTTCTATGTGATTTGTTTGATAGCAATGTCTTTGTTTTTGAGTTACAAACAAAGTTTTGCTTCTTTATCATCAACCAATTTATATGGCTTTTTCTTGTTTTTTCCAGTAATGATAGGGTTAATCTTATTGGTTGAAAACAGCAAAAAAATACAGATAAAAGTAATTGTTTTGATACTCTGTAGTCTTTTGTTTAGAAATGCGATCCATTGGTATTGGACGGGTAATTTAAGAGATTACGTATTTTCAGCTTTGCCAACAGCTAAGAAAGACTTAGGTAATTGGCAACACAGAGAATCCACTCTTGAAGGCATCGGTACTTTTATTAGTACTTCTTCGGTAGTAAGGTTTTTTACTCATTCATTTGATGATGAAATCGTTACTTATACCAAAGAAGATGTACTTGAAAGAAGTTTCCCACATTCTGTAAATGAGTATTTGAATAAAGGAACAGTCGATATTTTGCCTTGGGAAATATCTTATATTATGGTTAATAAACTAAAGTATAATCCAAGACCCATTGTGCAAACTTATCAGGCATATTCTGGTTATTTAGATAGTTTGAATGCTCAGAAGTATCAATCTTCAACAGCTCCAGATTATTTATTATATCAGGAATTTCCTTACAGAGAACAGTACTTTTTTTGGGATGAAGACAGAACAAAGTTGAGTATGCTTGCCAATTACAAAGTTGTTGATACGCTTGCCGTCAAACAATCTATAGGTTACGATAGTCTGTTGGTTTTAAAGCAAAATGCGAATAAGAAAACAGTTCAGTTCAATCGGGCGAAAAAAGTTATACTAAAGACTTTTGAAAAGATTGACTTACCTGATTCAAATGAATTACTTTTTGTGAAATTCAACCTGAAATATTCTTTGTTCGGACAAATTACCAGATTAGCTTTTCAACCACCTTATTTGTTTGTAAGCTTTGTTTATGACGATAATCGTGTAGAAAGGTTTAGAGTAATTCCATCAGTATTAAAAGGAGGAGTTATTGCCAATATTAAAGTAAAGAGTTTTTCGGATGCTAGTACCTTTTTTAATACTAAAGGTTTGAAAAACACCAAGATTAAATCAATTCAATTAGATAGTCCTTATCAATGGGGCTTCAGTGATTCTACTGAGATTTCGATTGAAAAAGTGATATTTTAATAGTTTTCATCTGATTGATAATTAATTGAACGTCAATAAAATACATTCTTATATGTCATTCAAAAAGAATAGAAAATTAAACAGTGAGTTCTCTAAGGTAACCATTTCATTGGCGTCACCTGAGTCGATTCTTGAAGGATCACACGGAGAAGTTACTCAACCGGAAACAATCAATTATAGAACTTATAAACCAGAAATGGGTGGTTTGTTCTGTGAGCGTATTTTCGGCCCTACAAAAGACTGGGAATGTCACTGTGGGAAATATAAACGTATTCGTTATAAAGGTATCATCTGCGACCGTTGTGGAGTTGAAGTTACCGAGAAAAAGGTACGTCGTGAGCGTATGGGACACATCGAATTAGTTGTGCCTGTTGCACACATTTGGTACTTCCGTAGCTTACCAAACAAAATTGGTTACTTGTTAGGTCTTTCTACAAAAAAACTTGACCAAGTAATTTATTACGAAAGATACGTAGTTGTTCAAGCTGGGGTAAAAGCTGAAGATGGTGTTAACAAAATGGACTTCTTAACAGAAGACGAATATTTGGACATTATCGACAAATTACCTCGTGAAAACCAATTATTACCAGACGAAGATCCTCAAAAATTCATTGCTAAAATGGGTGCTGAGGCTTTGGATATGTTGTTGAAACGTACTGAATTAGATAACTTATCTTATGATTTACGTCACTCGGCAGCAAATGATACTTCTCAACAACGTAAGGCTGAAGCCTTGAAACGTTTGAAAGTAGTTGAAGCTTTCCGTGAAGCGGGTACTCGTATCGAGAACAAGCCAGAATGGATGGTTATCAAAATGGTACCAGTAATTCCACCAGAATTGCGTCCGCTTGTACCTTTAGATGGTGGTCGTTTTGCGACTTCGGATTTGAACGACCTTTACCGTCGTGTAATTATCCGTAACAACCGTTTGAAGCGTTTGATTGAAATCAAAGCTCCAGAAGTAATCTTGCGTAACGAAAAGCGTATGTTGCAAGAGGCTGTCGATTCATTATTCGATAACTCACGTAAAATCAATGCTGTTCGTTCAGAAGGTAACCGTGCTTTGAAATCACTTTCAGATATGTTGAAAGGTAAGCAAGGACGTTTCCGTCAGAACTTATTGGGTAAACGTGTCGATTACTCTGGTCGTTCGGTAATTGTGGTTGGTCCTGAATTGAAAATGCACGAATGTGGTTTGCCAAAAGATATGGCTGCCGAGCTTTTCAAACCATTTGTTATCAGAAAATTGATTGAAAGAGGTATCGTGAAAACGGTAAAATCTGCCAAGAAAATTGTTGATAGAAAAGACCCTGTAGTGTGGGATATTTTGGAAAACGTAATGAAAGGACACCCTGTTCTTCTAAACCGTGCCCCTACGCTTCACCGTTTGGGTATCCAAGCATTCCAACCTAAATTGATTGAAGGAAAAGCAATCCAATTGCACCCATTAACTTGTACTGCATTCAACGCCGATTTTGATGGTGACCAGATGGCGGTACACGTACCACTTGGACAAGAAGCAATTTTGGAAGCATCTCTTTTAATGTTAGGTTCACACAATATCTTGAACCCAGCCAACGGAGCGCCTATTACTGTACCTTCGCAAGATATGGTTCTTGGTTTATACTACGTAACTAAAGGACGTAGAAATACACCAGAATATGAAGTGAAAGGTGAAGGCATGAAGTTCTACGGTTTCGAAGAAGTTGTAATCGGTATGAACGAAGGTGTTGTTTCTAAACACGCTAATATTGAAGTAAAAGCTCTTGTTCGTAAAGATGATGGTACTTTGGTTTCTGAAATGGTGAAAACTGTAGCAGGTCGTGTATTATTCAACCTTTGCGTTCCTGAAGAAGTAGGATATATCAATGAATTGTTGACTAAAAAGAAATTGCAACAAATCATTGCTACAGTATTTAAAATCTCTGGAGTTGCTCGTACTGCGAAATTCTTAGATGATATTAAAGACTTAGGATACCAAATGGCATTCAAAGGTGGTCTTTCAATGGGTATTGGTGACATCATCGTTCCTGAAGAAAAAGCTGCTTTGGTTGCGCAAGCAAAAGATAGAGTATCTGAAGTAACAGATAACTATTTGATGGGTTTAATTACAGATAACGAACGTTATAACGCTGTAATTGACATTTGGACATCAGTAAACAAGAAAATTACTGATACTTTGATGAATCAAATGGAGAACGACAAACAAGGTTTCAATGCCATCTATATGATGATGCACTCTGGAGCTCGTGGTTCTCGTGAACAGATTCGTCAGTTAGGTGGTATGCGTGGTTTGATGGCGAAACCTCAGAAGAACTTACAAGGTTCAGTTGGTGAAATCATCGAAAACCCAATCCTTTCTAACTTTAAAGAAGGTCTTGACGTACTTGAGTACTTTATCTCTACTCACGGTGCTCGTAAAGGTCTTGCCGATACAGCCTTGAAAACTGCCGATGCGGGTTACTTAACTCGTCGTTTGCATGACGTTGCTCAAGATGTAATCGTAAATGAAGAAGATTGTGGTACTCTAAGAGGTATTCAAACTTCAGCATTGAAAGATAACGAAGAAATCATTGAACCATTATCAGAACGTATCTTGGGTCGTGTTTCTATCCATGATGTGTATGATCCTGTTACTGGTAAATTGTTAATCACAGCAGGTGAAGAAATCAGCGAAGAGGCAGCTCTTTCTGTAGATGATACTGCGATTGATTCAATCGAAATACGTTCGGTATTAACTTGCGAAACTCGTTATGGAGTTTGTGCTAAATGTTATGGACGTAACCTTTCAACAGGTAGAATGGTAAGTATCGGTGAAGCTGTAGGTGTAATTGCATCGCAGTCAATCGGTGAGCCAGGTACGCAGCTTACACTTCGTACATTCCACGTTGGGGGTACTGCTCAAAACGTAACGTTAGATGCAGCTATCAAAGCTAAATTCGACGGTATTATTAAATTTGAAGAGATGCGTACAGTTTCTTCTGTTGACCCAGAAGGTAAACCAGTTGAAATTGTAATGGGTCGTTCAGGTGAGGTTCAAATTTTGAATGCTAATAATCCTCAACAAGTATTTATCGCTAATAACGTTCCTTACGGTTCTTATTTGAGAGTTAAAGACGGACAGACGATTACTAAAGGTGAAGAAATTTGTGCTTGGGATCCATATAATGCTGTAATCTTATCGGAAGTTGAAGGTACTATTCAATTCGATGCTATCGAAGAAAATGTTACTTACAAGGAAGAAGCCGATGAGCAAACAGGTTTGCGTGAGAAGGTAATTATCGAATCTAAAGATAAGACTAAAAACCCTGCAATCTTGGTTGTTGTGAAAGGTGCTGACGAACCAGTAGCTTACAACGTACCAGTAGCGGCACGTTTATCAGTAGAAAACAAAACGAAAATTAAACCGGGACAAATCTTGGCTAAAATTCCTCGTGCTGCTGGTAAAACTCGTGATATTACGGGTGGTCTTCCACGTGTAACGGAATTATTTGAAGCTCGTAACCCATCTAACCCAGCAGTAGTTTCTGAGATTGACGGTGTTATTACTTTAGGAGGTATCAAACGTGGTAACCGTGAAATTTATGTACGTGCTAAAGATGGTGGCGAACGTAAATACTTGGTGCCATTGTCTAAACACATCCTTGTTCAAAATAACGACTTTGTGCGTGCTGGTGTACCACTTTCAGATGGTGCTATTACGCCTTCAGATATTTTGGCTATTAAAGGACCAACTGCTGTACAAGAGTACTTAGTAAATGAAATCCAAGACGTTTACCGTCTGCAAGGTGTGAAGATTAACGATAAGCACATCGAGGCTATCGTTCGTCAGATGATGCAGAAAGTAATCATCGTTGAATCGGGAGATACAATGTTCTTGAACGGACAAAATGTTGACAGATTCTTGTTCCGTGAGGAAAACGATAAAATCATGGATAAGAAAGTAGTAATGGATGCAGGTGATTCTGAGAAAATGAAAGTGGGTATGATTGTTTCTGCTCGTGCTTTACGTGACGAAAACTCTTCATTGAAACGTCGTGATATGAAGATTGTTACAGTACGTGATGCTTCACCAGCGGTTTCTCAACCAAACTTACAAGGTATCACACAAGCATCTTTAGGAACTGACTCATTCATTTCTGCGGCTTCTTTCCAAGAAACAACGAAAGTATTATCTGAAGCATCTATCCGTGCAAAAGCTGATACATTAGATGGCTTGAAAGAAAACGTAATTGTAGGTCACTTGATTCCAGCAGGTACGGGTGTTCGTAAATATGCTGACTATGTGATTACTTCTAAAGAAGAATTACAACAAGTAGAAACAGCTAAAGAAGCCAAAGCCCAAGAAAAGGTTGGAGGTTATCGTAAAGCTCGTTGGATAGTATAATCTGATTTTGTATCAATATAAAAAAAGCCCTTTGATTAATTTCAGAGGGCTTTTTTTTGACTTTTGACTTTAGGATTTTTTTTAAGACTTGAAGACTAAAAGATACAAGACACAAGATTTTGACTTTAAGATTTTGTTCCTCGGGGTCTCTGACTTCGTGGGTTAGATATTTAGAAAGGAAGAGATTTGAATTACGAGATGCTTTACTCGCTAATCCTAATTTTGTTACTGTCTTGTCACTACCAATCTATATTATGTTTTGATTATCTATGTCGTCATCTATTTTTAAAAGTGTCAAAATAATTATCTTAATTAGTTTATAATAATCAGCTATATGATCCTTCTCAGAAAGACTATTTGTTCCGTGTAGATATTTATTTCTAAGATCAAATCCATTTGTAAATTCTTTTTTATTGAGGTAATAATTTAAATAGTTTATTTCTTGTTTTGTAAATAAAGTATTCTCTGTAATTACTAATCCTTTCACAATTAGTTCGTCAATTTCATCTCTTATATTCTTATGATAATTCCAATAACTAATAACTTCTTTCTTGTGAAACTCACCAATTATATAAATCAAAATGTGATTATTTAAAACTACGTCTTTCTCGTTATTAACTACTAAATAATTATCTCTTATCAGGCTTTCAATTGTTTCTTTCTGATAATTTTCAAAATATTCGAATTTCACATTTTCATTTGTTAATAAATCATATAAGTTATCGTATTTATCTTTGAAATGTTCTATATAATATAAACCACTTTGGTCTGAGAAGAAAAAATATTTAAGTTTAAGAATTAATTCATGATTTGAATAGCAATATTTTTTTTCTTTTAAACTATATATTTCGCTAAATCTTGTTGCTGATGAGTCTATCTGAAGTAGTTCTAAGTCTATAACTTTTTCGTCAACAAAAAATTTAAACTGTTTGAGTAAAAATTCGAAAGCAGGTGCAACATTTCTTATTTTTTCTAAATAACTAGTTTTGGTTGATACAATTTGGAATAATATTTTATGTGGTTTAATTTTATTATTGATAAAATCAATGTAAGAATTAATTAATGACTCAATGCTATTGTCTTTTCTATGTAAATATTGTTTATAAACAAACAACATTAAACTTGCTAAGTTTTCCTTTCTGTGAAAGGAAAAACCAGTTACATATTCATTCTTAGACTTCATAGATACCCTTTCTAAAACACTCAATTCACTTTGCTTACTAACCAATGCAATTAAGTTTGTTTGGTCGACATAGCAGAATAGAAACTTGAAAATTAAAAATAAATTTATATTGTCTGAGAATTGGTCTATAAACTTTTCACTGAATGATATTACTTCTAAATCTGTATTCTCATAACTATATTTAACGGGTTCAATTTGTTCCTTAGAAAATGAAATACTGATTCCTATTTCCCAAGAATTCTCATTTTTTAAAATTTTGTTGCTTAGCTCTTCTGATTTTTGTTTTGCTTTTAATCTTGTTTTCGCATTTATTTTAAATTCACTGGTGTCTTTTGAATTTTTTATTAGTCTAACATAATTTAAATTAGGTTCTTTAGTATTTAAGAAATCATTTATTATCTGTTCTTTGTCTTCTAAACTTAGACTTTTGGGAAAGTAATAGGTCTCTTTGTTAATAACATTGCCTTTTTCTTCTGTATTTGAAAGTATAATTTTAGCAGAATTATCATAGGTCATTAAAAACGCTCTAACTGCTTTATCAAATTTCTCAACTAATCTCTTTTCTTTAAGAATATTGTAAATTTGCTGTTGATTTTTTTTGAGTAACTCAGCAAATACTTTCTCACTAATGTTTTTATAAATATTTAAATTATTAACCAAACTCCAAAAATCATCGTAGTATTCATATTCTAATTGGTTTAATTCACTTTCTAATGTGGTATCATCAATTATTAACAATCTGTCTTTGAGTTTTTTAAAAACTTGTTCAATTATTTTGATATACAGCTGTTTTTCTTGCCCATTCCATTTTACTAGAAATAATTGATTATCGAAGTATTTCTTAATATTATAAAATTCAAATAAGTCTAATAGAGTTAATTCATGTTCTTGATTGTAATTTTCAAACAGATTCTCTGCTTTTGAGAGTTCATACCCAGTTGCTAAGTTTTCTTTAGAATAAAATTTAATTCTATGTCTTTGAATTTCTGTCATTAGTAGAGTCAGGGATTAAATAGTTGTTAATGTTCAAGCGACACTATCCCTAATTTTGTGTAAGTTGTTTTTTGTATTGATTATTTGTTTTTGATTCTTTGGTCAAAAATAAGGTAAAATTGGTTGATAATAATTCCCCAGTTATGAATGGGTTTAGT